>NZ_JAAHIG010000380.1:0-8183 GCF_010692305.1 Moorena sp. SIO4G3
TCAAATCCCCCTTCTCCTAGGACTTTTTCGAGCCGATAATGACTCTGCCTTAGGAGTGTGCCAGCAGGCAAATGGTAGGGTGATGAACTAACAGTCTCTTCAAACTCAAGAGCCGCACCACAACTAGTGCAGTAGTTGTTACTGCCAGTATTAATATGACCGCATACTATACAGGTAATAGACATTGTAGGTTTCTACAATTTTAGGAAGGCAAGAGGCAAGAGGCAAGAGGCAAGAGGTAATAGGCAAGAGGCAAGAGGCAAGAGGCAAGAGGCAAGAGGCAAGAGGCAAGAGGCAAGAGGCAATAGGTAAGAGGCATGCTAGCAATAACTAATCTAGTATATCTCCTGGCTTTTCATAAAAATAATGGCTTCCTGTAATGTTTCTCAAAACCCATCCTTTTTTCTCAACAATTTTACAGAATTTTTTGCCAGAAACAGATTTGATACTGTAACTTCCACAATTTTGCTGTTTGGTTCAGGAATATAGGAATTGCTGGCAACTTCTAACCAACCTTCAATGGCATCTTGAAGATTTGCTAAAACCTCTTCCATTGTGTCTCCCTCAGTAATGCAGCCAGGTAGTGCGGGTACTTCTGCCCAAAAACCACCTTCTTCTGCTGGATGTATTGCGACTTTAATCTGCATTTGGGTTTGCTTGCTCAATAGTTTTTTGTGTATTTTAATTTTAACTCATCACCTCTGTACTTTTGTCAACCTTATGCACACCCTGACTACTCTGAATTTTCGATCTTTCCACTTCAACTTTTGTCAGTTAAGCAGGCTGATAGCTTACGCAAAGTTAATTCAAAAACTGCATAGATTCCAATGTGTTGCTGCTGATTGCTTTTTGGAGCAAATTTTGCCACTCCTGCTGAATTTGTTTATGTTCTTTGAGCCTTTGGAACTCAGGCCATACTTTCGAGCGAATTTCTTCCTTTCTTAGAAAAGTCCGCCACTGGTCTCCTATATCTTTGGCATAGTGAATACGATCAAAAAACTCTCCGATGATGAAGTATCTGACTTGGCTCGGCTCAGTTAACCACTGATCTAAGGTTTGCTTGCATTTAATGACCACTTTTTTATGAAGCGCTTCTAGACGATTTTTTACTTCTTGTTGATTAAACTCTTCAACTTGGGATTTTCCTGACTCGGAATTTGTAATGCTCAGGGTGTTGTTGTTGATTAGATCGGGTTCAAGTTCGTCATCAAAGTGCTGTCGAATACTATGTATAATTAATCCTTCATAGGAAACTTGAGACTCCCAAAGGGTTCGGAACCCTAGCTCTAATTGATTGTTATACTTATCTAGTAACTCGGTCATCACCCCTAGAAACTTGGCATCACGCTCTTTAGTGAGATTCCCCAAGTGCCCCTTTTTCAGGTTTACCAGCACATTTGTTACTTCTGATTTGAGCTGCTCCACCGACTGCTGTAGCCCTTCGTTTAAGGAAAGGAAATGCTTTGAAAGGTTCGCTCGCATCGCTGCAATCGATCCGTAGTAGGTAGACCTGTAAGAGCCTCCGAATCGGTCTGTGCGTTGTCTTTCAATTTCTTCTAGTGCTGGAATTCCCGAGTCACTTTGGCAGGCTTTCATTACAGTATCGACTTTTGCTTTAAAGTAAGGATCAACTGTTTCCCGATTTTTTCTGAGTTTTTTGAGGAATTTTTCAAGACTGTCAGATAGTTCTTCTTTAAACTCTTTGAATCGCTCCACAAATAACTGGTCTTCATCCCCAAATCCAGCTAGGGCTTTACTGGCTTTCTGTAAATCAGTGTCTAAGTCTCTGTGGAGGATATCTATATGGTCTTGGTAAGCTTTGGCATATTTACTGTCGAGGTCTTCAATGTTGTTAACTAGGTAGTCTAGAATTAACTCCAGAACTTGGTTAGCCTTGCCAGGATTAGAACAGTCAGCCATTACACAATTAACCACCTCTATGTGGTTTTCGCGAATCGTTCTTTTAAGGGTTTCACAGCCTTTAGAGTTGTCTTGATCAGCACTGCTCATTTTATTGAGTACCATGAAAGACCGCTCTGGCAGGTCATTGAGGGCTTTATGGGCTGTGTCATAAAGTTTTGTATCTCTTGCTTCCCAGCCGTAGCGTACAGAGTCTGGTCTCCGCACAAAAAGAACTACATCCACTCGCTCCCCTAGGGTTTGTAGCATCAGGTTTTCATCCCCTACTCTGAGGTCCCCTAAACCGGGTATGTCTACCAAGGCGATCTTTTCAACTTCGGATCTACTGAAAGGACAGAATATCTCTACTTCTCTGACTGCCAAAACCGCGAAGTCACTATTGGCCTCTTGTTGGTGAACTACATAGTTACGTATTTCTTCCTTGGGAACCCGATCTAATACCCGAGGGGAGTTTGCTTCCAGTAGATGGCGATACTGATTGAAATGAGCATAATATTCGTTGCGCAGCCGTTGGTACATGGCTTTTTTTGTGGCAGCATCACTAGGCAGTTCGGGAAGCTGGCTAGCAAATTCATCCAGACTCTTTGGTTTGGGTGCTAAGCGTAGTTCTTCGTAATAGGAGCCAATAACTTCTTTGAGAAATGAGTCTTCATCATGGAATGTTACCCTAGCATAGGTTGGTTGATTTTGATGATAGACTGTACTCCGAACTGCTGTGCAGGCTCCTCCTTCACGAGCAGGAATCTCATCATCGGAAAGTCCACTCAAACTTTTGAGTAGTGTACTTTTACCTTGCCCCATTAAGCCCACTACACCAATATTAAGGGTGCCACGGTCAAAACGTGTATGAAGTTGAGCTAGTTTATTAGTCTGAAATTCCAAGCGCTTTAGTAGTCCAGGGAAATTGATTTGTTGTAAGTTACCAGCTATTTCAGCATTATCGGGTAATTTAATTAGCTTCTGGCGGTGTTTTTCTAGCTCAAGTAGTGTCGATTGAAGGGTTTTTAGGTGCTTTTCTACACTGGTGAGGCGTTCAATAAAGGGTTTGCGTTTGTCAAGGATTTCGGTAATACGAGAGGCTATATCGGTTCTCTGTTGATTGGTGTACATAAGTTATAGCGTTTGGATTTGAGTTGTGAACATACTCCCAAAGGCCAAGAGGCAAGAGGCAAGAGGCAAGAGGCAAGAGGGAAAACAGCTCTGGAGTTTTATTTGACAATAAAAAAAGACCTCCTAGGTTTACATCTCATTTATAAATGCTAGACTTTATTTAAGTGCAGATGCCTCAATTAGCTAGCCTTTTTTATACAACAATCCAATGCTAAAATTGTAGCATTATCATATGCTCCATTATCTATAACTTTTTGGATAATTTCGTCAACAGCTGCTTGTAAAGGCTGAGTTTTGATAAAGGTTTCCGCTAGTTCAGGATCTGACACTAAACTCCAGACCCCATCTGAACAGATGACCAAGATATCCCTATCTTCTAGAGGTAGAAATAAGTCTTGATAAAAGCGGCTCAAATCTTGGACATAACCATCACTAAGACTTGGTTTTGAACCCAGAGATTTAGTCAGGATATTACTATCTGGATGGTCAAGACTTTCTTCGTAGTTTATTTCACCACTGGCAAGTAACATCGCTACTAGTGAGTGGTCTTCAGTTAATTGACATATTTGTTCTTTCCTGATTAAGTAAATGCGACTGTCTCCCACATGAGCCACTAGTAAGTTGTGACTAATCCCTAAAATTACACTTAGTGTAGTTGGGAGTAGGTCAAAGTTGCAGAACAAATGAACTATCCAGAGACTCACAAGGGTAGGTTGTTTACATCTGGATCGCACCGCTCGCGACTACTTCAAGAATTTGTTACAAAAATTTTCAAAATATGCTATAATGTAAATTTTTTTGTGCTAAAATCAAATTGTGGACATAAAATCCACGGGAAGAGCCAGCCTAGGGATTTCCGTAGGCTCAAGGCTGGCTCTTGGTCCCCCTTACAGGAGATAACTTAATTTTATGTTTTATGGTGCATGCCTATACCCATGGGTTATGATCCGGCTATTGCCACGGAGGCAACCAGTAGTTTTCGCTCGCTTCCATAACCGTTCGGATGCCGAGAGCTATTTACAGGCTCTGAAACCTCTGATGCCTCATGCCAAGTTTGTTCTTTTTTTTGATATAAGTCTGCCCATGGATTAAGAAGAGAGTACGTAGGGTGAGGGGCGGGCTTGCCATCATGTTCAACCCCGAGCGCCAGTGTTGGGACAGCCCGCCCGGTAACGCACCACCTTTGGCATCGGCATTGCTGAATCTTGGAATCAATAGGAGTAGAGTGGGCATCCTGCCCGCTCGAAAATATATTGAAACTGGCAAGATGCCAGTTCTACCAAGATGCCAGTTCCACCAAGATGCCAGTTCCACCTCACTCTTAAAATCATTCCATTATTAAGCAACGCCTTGGCATCACTACAATTCCTTATATAGTTCCTTAAACCGACGCTGCTGCTGATTATGATCTACTATTGGTGCTGGATACCCACACATTTCGCGTCCGCTTTCAGGAATCTTCCCACTCACCACATACTCCGTATCCACAGAACTCAACTCCGGTAACCATTTCCGAATATACTCACCGTCCGGGTCAAACTTTTTAGCCTGACTAGCTGGGTTAAAAATTCGCAATGGTTTAGGATCCATACCACTAGAGGCACTCCATTGCCAACCACCATTATTAGCACTCAGGTCTCCATCCCATAACCGCTGCATAAAATACTTTTCGCCCCACTGCCAATTAATAATCAAATCCTTAGTCAGAAAACTAGCAACAATCATCCGACAGCGGTTATGCATCCATCCGGTTTCATTTAACTGCCTCATCGCAGCATCAACGATCGGGTAGCCAGTCTTGCCCTCACACCAAGCTTGAAAGAATTCTGGATTATTCTCCCAGGGAAAATCTTGGAATTTCTGGCGATAAGGCCCTTGTGCTAATTCTGGGAAAAAATACATGGCATGTTGGTAAAACTCCCGCCAAGCCAGTTCCTGTTTCCAGGTTTGGATACTTTGACGAGCTTCATCACTGCGACTCAAGTTATAGGCATTCTGAGCCGCCTGCCAAACCGTGCGAATCCCAATCACACCAAACTTGAGAGCAGCACTAAGTTTCGAGGTACCATCTACCCCTGGGAAATTACGTTGTTCCTGATAATCCCCAATAGTGCGATCGCAAAATTCCTCCAGAATCTCTTGGGCTACCTTTTCCCCTGGTGCCACTAACAGTTCATTGTCCCAGACATACCCCAAATCTCTAGCGCTAGGTAAATCAATCACCCCTGCTGCCAAGGCATTCTCTTGTTCTATTTCCGTCAGGGATTCAACCCTACTCAATGTTGCTACAGGTTGTGCCTTAGATTGACCTTGCCAATTTTTCCAGAAAGGAGTGTAGACACTATAGGGATTGCCAGACTTAGTGAAAATTTCTCCTGGTGCGTGTAATAACTGATCCCAATAGTTATAGACAGCAATACCCTTTTCCTTCAACCCTGCTGCTACAGCTTGATCCCGTTCCTTAGAATAAGGTTCCACATCCCAATTCCAACAAACAGCTTTAGCCTCCAGAGCAGTAGCTAAATTAGGAATTCCTTGCCTAGGGTCTTGATGTAAGATTAATAATTGACTACCAGCTTGCCTGTAACTTTGCTGCAATTGTTGTAAGCAGCCAATCATGTAAGTTACTCTTGCTGGGGCAATATCATCCCGCTCTAGAATAGTAGGGTCAAGGCAGAAAACACCCACAAGCTTGGGACTGAGCTCAAAAGCAGCAGCTAGTCCCACATTGTCATAAATCCGTAAATCACGGCGATGCCAGAAGAGAATCAGGTTAGTCATTCAAGAACGGACGAGCCATAAAAAAGCTGGAAATAGATTTAGCATCCACTGGCTCACCGTCCAAGATAGCTTGTTCTAACTCTTTCGGTGTCATTAAAACCACCTCTATATCCTCATCATCATCTTGCTTAGGAGGGGCTTCCAATTTCTCCAAATCCTCCGCCAGAAACGCATAAATGTACTCATCGGAATAGCCAGGAGCAAGGGAAAATTTTCCCAAAGATTTCCAGCTATGAGCGCGATAGCCAGTTTCTTCTTCTATCTCCCGTTTAATAGTTTCAGCTGGGCTTTCATGGGATTCTACAGTACCAGCAGGGAATTCCAAAAGACGCCCACTAACAGCAAACCGATATTGCCGTACGAGTACCAGTTTACCATCGGGTGTTACCGGTACCGCCAAGGAACCACCAGGGTGACGGATACATTCCCATTGCCCTTCTGATTGATTAGGAAGACGTAGAGAATTGACCTCGAAACTAAATCGTCTTCCTTGGAAAAATAGGTGTTTTTTCAGAAGTTCTGGGGGTTCTTGACCAGGTAGCATAAAAAAATAAAGGATTAAAGATTAAGACAGTTTAGCCCTTGGAGGAGTTGTGCGATCGCAAATCCCGTCACTGATTCTATCCAATTCCGGCAATTTGTGCCAGGCAAGCACCAAAGCTCTTTCCAGCATAGGCTTTAAGCTTTAGGCTAATGGTTGCCGAACGTAGTGTCAGGGTGACTGCTTTCCGGATGCCAATTTTTGCAACTCCAGTTTTTTCTACTGTTGTCCCATCTGTGTTGATCAGGTAATTATACGAAAAAAATCTGAAAGCCTACTAATTTTAGTTTAACCAAATACTCAAGGGGTTACAAGGGAGCTGTAAACTAGAGAGAATAATGCTTTAAGCCAACCCTAAGCCCAAAAAATCAGGAGGTCTCTGTAGCCTCCCCCAAAGCAAATATGTTTCCTAAATTCTACCAGACGGTGTTGGAGACTCATCTGAATCCTGGCCAATATCTAACACTACAATTGTTAATTTTACTTTTACAAAATCATCTAAATGTGCGCTTGTCGGACTTAGCTGAATGATTTCCATAACCGATAAAATATCAGAGCCGAGTACGCACGCAGTTTACAAATATTTTTATATTTACATCAATTGAGTGCCCAACTTTTGTGGTTTACCATCATCAAGCAAATACTTAAACAATAGTTTCTGATTCGTCTCTATAATCGAAAACAAATAATACAATGTAAAAAGCTAAAGCTTATTCATCAAGGATATCTGCTATTAATTATTGACAGAACTCAATGGAAAGAGCGAAATTTAGCGATGCATCGCTTTTCTACGACTTTAAAATTTTATGGTAATTGATAAAATATTTGCTAATTTTTATAAATTTACGTTTTTAATTGTCTGTACGAGACTAAGCAGAATTAAAAAGAATAAGTATTCTGACTTACTAAGTTGACTTTTTAAGTGTTTTTTAAATGGTGAACACTTTACATTTAAAGAGTTTCAGGCTATTTCGTCACCCCTTCAGAGTCTTGTGGGAATTCCTTCTCTTAGCGATTAATAAAAATTAACAAATAAAAATAATGAAATGCAGGTATAATAGCTTGTCGATTACTATTTCAATCAAAAAAAATGCTCAAATGAAATAGAGTACCCATAACTCGATGTCCCTTTGCTTTGAACAATTATGCATGTTTTGTGATGATTGGTTCAATAACAAAAACTAAAAAATAAGTCAACTAAATATGAAAGCCGATTCTCTTATAACTTACAGACATCCAAGGTTAGAAGATGGACTTGAGGTTTATCATCTAATAAAAAAATGCCCACCTTTAGATGTTAACTCCCAATACTATTATTATCTTATTTGTAGTGATTTTCAAAATACTTGTGTTGTTGCAGAATATGAGCAGAAAATAATCGGTTTCATCTCTGGTTATTTAAAGCCCGAAAATTCGAAATGCCTGTTTATATGGCAGGTAGCCGTTGCCGAAAAAGCCAGAGGCAGAAAAGTTGCCACGAATATGTTAAAATGGCTAACCAAACAACCAAATTTTAGTGATATTCAAAGTTTAGAAACAACCATTTCACCGGCAAATAAATTATCACAAAATATTTTTATCGGTTTTGCCGAAGAAAATAAAGCTAATTGCCAAACCAATTCATTTCTTGATGTTTCTCATTTTGATACAGAATCACACGATTCTGAGATTTTATATAAAATTTTTCCTCTTCAATTAAATTAAATACAGCCTTTTCAGATCTAGTGAGGTATAATCAAGATATTATAATTTGAGCCAAACCAAGAAAAAAGTGAGACCTTATTCTATTGATTTACGTCATAAGATTATCAATGTGTATGAGAATGAACCT
>NZ_JAAHIG010000381.1:0-8180 GCF_010692305.1 Moorena sp. SIO4G3
AAAAGGCCGGTCATAGACCGAGATTACCTAGGAGCCGTGTGAGGGGAAACCTTCACGCACGGTTCTGGAGCGGAGGTGCCCCGGATAATACCGGGCATCGACCGTAACAAATAGCAACGAGGGTCGTAAAGCGCCAAAGTTCTGGACGACCGCCTAGAAGCTGGGCTTGCTTGTGTGACCTGTGGACTAGAGGTAGTTCAAGGTTAGCATAAGACACCACCACCTGGCTATCGCCACGCTACGCGAACGGCTTGCCAGGTGGTGGAGCTTCATGAGCGAATAGCGAAAATCGAAATTAACGAGTAACGAGTAACAAGGAACAAGTAACAAGTAACAATGCGTGTAAAAATTTGTGGCATTACGAAACCGGAGCAAGGAGATGCGATCGCAAAATTGGGAGCAACAGCATTAGGCTTTATTTGTGTACCAGGCTCTCCTCGTTACGTTACACCCCAGCAAATTCGAGGGATGGTCAACCACTTGTCCGTATCAGTTGACCGCATTGGTGTGTTTGCTAATACCTCTACGGAAGAAATCACTCAAATTGTCGCTGATTCAGGGATAAATGCCGTTCAGCTGCATAGTAATGAATCCCCAGAATTTTGCCAAAAGCTGCGCCAAGCGTTACCAGAGATTGAAATTATTAAAGCCTTAAGGATAAGAACTCCAGAATGTTTACATCAGGCAGATAGTTATTTAAGTTGTGTAGATACACTATTGCTAGATGCTTACCATCGACAAATGTTGGGCGGCACTGGTAAAACCTTAGACTGGCAAAGGCTGCGAGAATTTCGTCCCACTATCCCTTGGTTACTTGCTGGTGGCTTGACACCGGATAATGTCTTAGATGCCCTAACCCTACTGCAACCCAGTGGGATTGATTTATCCAGCGGTGTAGAGCGAACACCAGGTGATAAAGATTTAAAAAAAGTTACTCGGTTGTTCGAGAAATTAGGATCAAGAGTTTAAGGTTGAAGGTTTAAATTTAAATGTTTAATGTTAAGTGTTAAATGTTAAAAGCTGAAGGGTTAATGTTAAAGGGTAAATGTCAACAGTTAACAGTCAATACTCAATACTCAATACTCAACAAGGTTTGGGATGATTCCAATGGAATGGTAAAGTGGAATTGACTACCTTGATTTTTCCCCTCAGACTTAGCCCAAATTTTTCCACCCATACCTTTAATAATCTGACGACAGATAGCTAGACCAAGACCTGTGCCACCAACAGTGCGTCGGAGTGAATCTTCCTCTTGATAAAAACTTTCAAATATTGCGTCTAGCTGACTCGGTTCAATACCCCTACCAGTATCAGCTACAATTACTTCTAGCATAGGATTACGGTGGCGATTCTTGGTTATCAATCCCACCGAATCAGGTTGAGTTTCATTAATTTGGGCTTGGATAGTGATTTTACCCCCTGGCTCAGTAAACTTACAGGCATTATCTAGGAGTTTGGTTAAGACTTCTACCAATCCTTCACCATCTGCTAGGACTGTAGGTAACACAGAGGGTAGTTTAACGTTGATTTCTGGTAGTGTATCTGGTGACCAAATTGATCTCAGAGCAGAAAGAGCCAAGTCTAGGACTTCGATAATCTGGATGGATTCAGGGTAACGGGATGTCTGACCACTTTCTAACTTAGACAGAGTGAGGAAATCTTGAATCAGTTTACGCATGCGCTCGGCATCGGTTAACGCCGTATCAAGCATAGTTTGCCGAAACTCCGTTGGCATTTCTGGTTCACTCTCTAAACTTTCTAGGCACACTCGGATAGTGGATAAGGGAGTTCGTAATTCGTGACCAACGATAGCAATCAGATTATTGCGGGTTCGTTCTAGGGCTTCTAGTTGGTTATGGAGTTCAGTTAAGTCAGTATAAGCTTGGGCTTGATTCAACGCTACCCCAGCTTGAGTTGCGATCGCTTCTACTAAATCAATATCGTCTTCGAGCCATCTATAGGGTTCCGAACCCCCATGGTGGAGTTCCAGCATCCCCAGCAGTGTTCCTTGATAGTGTATTGGTACCAGTAACCAAGATCGAATCTGCCAACGCTCAATAGTTGTCCTCAGAGCTGGGTTATTGTGTAAGTTGGGAGCTCCAGTAACATCAGCAATGGCAATGGCTCGTTCCTGAGCTAGAGCGACTTGAATTAGAGGATTATCTGCTAACGACCACATCTGTCCAGTGAGGGACGGTAAACCAGAAGCAACCGATTCATACTCAATTTTTGCTTGCTGGTCACTAGGACTACAGCGGTAAAGCAGGCAACGGCAAGAATTAAAGGTGTTTCCTAACTCCTTTACTGTCGCTGCTAGAACATCTTGGGGATTAAGGGAGCGACGGATGGTGGCGGTGATGGCATTAATCAGACGCTCCTTGCCTTCTTTGGTGCTGAGGACTCGATAAGCTTTCAGGAGCTTATATTGACTCGCTTGCAAATAAGTTACCAGCCGCTGAGCAAAAATACTAATATCAATCCCTGCACTGGTCAGCAACAATGTTTGCTCTGGGACTTCTGTAGTCAAACCATAGCGCTGCCATACCTGCTCAACTTTTGGGGCTAGTTCTGGTCGATAACTAGCAATCCGTCCCAGTAAAAGTCGAGCAGCATGAATAGTAACCCGGGGGTCAAAGGACCAAAATCCCTCAAACCTGCGCGCCTGCTCCATGGAAGTTGCTGGTGTTAGTTGTTCTCGACAAATTAGGCAAGCTGTATACTTCTGCGCCAAAATCACCAGGTGCCACTCTTGGGCAAGACCATCATTTGGGTCTAAGGGGATAATTTCTAAGGAGTCTTCAACCAGAGCAAAGCCAGACTCGGATTCTGGTGCCGCCAGCACATAAACTTGGTTTGTACGTTGGGCAATTCGCTGATAGCGGTGGACTTCCTGACGATAAAACTTCTCATGCTGGAAATTGGCAATCACCAAGGGAGAGTCATCCACTGCTAGCACGAGGTCTTCCATGGCATGAGAAAGAGCTGTCAAGGAAGATTTGAAGTACATTTGGCAGCGCACATCTGGTAACTCTTGCCGTAAATCCCCCAGTAACGAATTCGGATTATTCACCTAGAAATCCCTCCCTAATTAGTCCCACTCCACCTATGAGGGGGATAGTTTTACCTCAACAAACTCTCTTGATCAAACCAACCCTTTTGATCAAACCAACCCTTTTGATCAAGGGATTACTTATTAGTTATTAGCTGTTAGCTTTTCGAATTTTGAATATTCACTAGTCAGTTGATCTGGTACCGTTGCCCCAGAAAGCTCAGCCTGACCCAAATCTACATTTGAGAGAGTAACCCGTCTCAAATCTACCTGACTCAAAATTGCTCCACTCAAGTTTGCTTGAGAAAGGTCAGCATCACACAGATTTGCCCTAGTCAAGTCTGCCTGGTGCAGACAAGCACCAGTCAAGTTAGCCCCTCTTAAGTCAGCGTAGCGTAGGTCTGCCCTGGTTAAATTGGCTCCTCGCAAATCGGTATCCTCAAGAAGGCTTAATCTTAAATCGGCTCGGGTTAGAATGGCTTGGCGCAGGTTTACTCTGGTAAGATTCGCCCGAATCATAAATGCCTGACTCAAGTTAGCCTGCACCAGAGAGGTTTTTTTCAAATTAGTTCGCCACAGTTTCGCTCCTGTCAGATTGGCCTGATTAAGGTTGACTTCCTGTAAAACCGCGAGACTCAGGTTGGCATCAGCTAGGTTGACTCGTCTGAAAATTACTCCAGTCAGATTGACTTCACTCAGGTTGATTTGCTGGAGATCTACTCCACGGAAATCCGTCTCACCTGCTGAATAACGCTCTAGAAGCTCATTAGTATCCATTTGGGGTATCCATAGCTGGCAGCTGCGCCAACATGACATAGTGTTACTTTTAATGTAACATAATGTTAAGAATACTTTTTGTATGTAAAGGATTATGTTATATTTGGGAGTTTTATCTAGAGATAAGCTATTCTTATCGGTGCCTGCAATGAATTGGTGATAGAATATGAAGCTTACCCGAACAGGTAAGTGTCTGCTTCAAGCTAACCCTAGCTATTCCTTGTGCTTTTAAGCTCGCGTAAAGTCTTTGCTGACTTGGTGTGGGATGCCACAATAGAGATCCAACTCAAGATCTAAGAGCAGTTTTCACAATTGATAGCCCAATAGCTGATTTGGAGGTAAGCTCAGAATAAGCTGTTGCAGTAAGCAACGCTGTGGTCTACTGATTTGAAAACTGCGTTCACCAGATCGAATGTTGCTCTGATGATTATCATCAATCTGTTGTGATTAGCCGTTCTGATAAGGAAAAATTGCCGTGGAAGCTGGGAATCAGCAAAGGATTTTAGGCTATTTCATTGAAGAAGCGAAAGAACACCTGGAAACCATTGAACAGGGACTGTTAAATCTGGGCTCAGTGGTCAATGAACCAGAGACGGTTAATGAATTGTTTCGCGCTGCTCATTCTGTTAAAGGCGGGGCGGCGATGTTGGGGTTTACAAGTATTCAAAAGACTGCCCATCGTTTAGAAGATTCTTTCAAAGTACTTCAAGAGAATAAGATTCAGGTTGATCAACAGCTGGAGACTCTGTTTTTAAAGAGTTATGATACCCTCAAAGCGTTGATTGATCTGTTGGAAGGACCGTTTGGGTTTGAACAAAGTGAAGCAGAAAAAACTCTAAAAGCAGCTCAGCCAGGCTTTGAACAATTACAGAATTATCTCAAAACTTTGGTCAGTGGTGAGAGTCAATTACCAGCGGCAATGGCTTCTAGCTCTGCTGCTGAAAAAGCGATTCGTTCTGATCAAGTTTCGACTAGCAAAGGGTCTTCTTCAGCAAAAGGTAAATTTCCTCCAGACTTTGGGCCGAAGGTGATTAGCCTGCTTAAAGATATGCTAGAGCTGTTTAAACAATCTTCCACACCAACCAATCGCCAAAAACTCCAAAAGCTTTGTAAGCGTCTGGCTCAACTGGGGGCTGGGATTGGTAGTTGGCATAAATTAGTGGGAGTTTGCCATAAAGCGATCGCAAATCCTAAAAACTCCTATATCCAGTTAGCACCATTAGTGATCAAAGAACTCAAAGAAGCTAGTGACCAGTTGCAAGCAGCACAGGGTAATCTAGACGAGTTGCGAAAGGCAGCGGCTGCGATCGCTCCAAGTTCAGCACTGCAAAAACTAGCAGCTGTAGGATCGACTGGGCGAAGCCGAACCACTAAGGGTAAGGAAATTACTATTGTGCTAGAACCAAAAGCCGCCGCCAAGGTACTCATCCAAGCCTTTGATAAACCCCAGCTGTCAAAACTGGTTAAGTTACTGATTCCAGCAACTCGTGCTTCTTCCTAGCCCAACAAGCTGGGTTTTTTCATTACCTTCCTAAGTACCGTGATGCCAGCTGCATGGCATCATAAATATCCACATCCCCATCCCCATCAGCATCTAGAAAGCCACTGAGTACAGAATTAGAACCAAGGGGATTCTGAGTATTGGTGCCAGTCTTGAGGAAATTCAACACCACGGGTACCAGGGTGGGTAGCATGGCTTGAATGATACCAGCATTAATGCCGGTCTTGCTGGTAATTTCTCCAACAAGCTCTTGGATCTGAGGCGCACTAAAGAGCATATTGACCACTTGAGAACTAGCACCAATGCCACCAAATTGATTAACTAGTGCTTGTACCTGCTCATCTCCTTCATTTCTGCGCTTTTGTTGCAGCGCTGAACGCACATACTTACCTACAATTGAGGTGGCAGATTGCACCGCTGAGGTATTGGTGTGATGGTTACCACTCAACTGCTGTACCGTGTCCAGAATATCCCCTAGCTGACTAGAACTAGCTTGTTGTGTAGGACTATTAATGGCACTGAGAATACTATTGAATAAGTTCATTATTTTTTAACGGATTTAAACAGTCAGATGTGAACAGTTGTTTGCCAAATCAATTATAAATTGCTGATATATATAGCGAAAGGCAAGAGGCAAGACCGCGCTGCATCAAGACGGCAAGAGGCAAGAGGGGAAAGATATCCGGAGTTTTATTGCACAGCCTCTTGGGTTCAGAAGATGGGGGAATTCTTGCCGGATCTTCTAAGATTAATAATTAAAACCTATCCTATCTTCCATGCCCCTGCCACGTCTACTAACCCTAATTATTGGCCTCATTATTATTCTGGGGCTAATGCTTTGGTTGATTAATGGTATATACCAACTATATATCCAAATTTCCTTTACTGCTCCGGTACTGGCTAATTTACTGCTGCTGTTGGTGATTACCTTGCTAGGGCTACTAATATGGGCCTTAATCTACACCATGGGGTTATTTGGTAAATCCCGGAAACGTCCAGGTAAGGGTCGTCTGGAACCTAAAGCCCCGGAGGTGAAAACCGAAGCAGCAGAAGAAACCCTTAAAGCAGTAAGGCAACAGGTCAAACAGATTCAGGATGAAGTGTCACGGCAAGCGATGCTGCGTCGCTCTGAGGAAATTGAAGCTATCCTCTCCCGTGGGGAACTGTTAGTGGTAGTGTTTGGTACTGGTTCAGCGGGGAAAACTTCTCTAGTCAATGCTTTGATTGGTCGGATGGTGGGTGAAGTCGGTGCCCCCATGGGAACGACGGAGGTTGGGGAAACCTACAAACTAAAGCTGAAAGGATTAGAACGCCCGATTCTGATTACTGATACACCAGGAATTTTAGAATCTGGTGTGGTTGGGACTCAGCGAGAGCAATGGGCACGACATCTGGCAACGGAAGCGGATTTGTTGTTGTTTGTGGTGGATAACGATTTACGACACTCAGAGTATGATCCATTCGAAAAATTGGCACAGATTGGGAAGCGATCGCTTCTGGTCTTCAATAAAATTGACTTGTACACCGAACAAGACTCAGAAAGGATTCTAGCACGATTGCGCCAGCGAGTAAGGGGTTTTATTGCTGCTTCAGATGTAGTGGCGATCGCAGCCAATCCCCAGCCTGTTACCCTAGAAAATGGTCAACTTTGCCAACCTGAACCGGAAATTTTGCCCTTAATTCGTCGCTTAGCGGCTGTATTAAGAGCAGAGGGAGAAGAGTTGATTGCTGATAACATTCTGCTACAATCCCAACGCTTAGGCCAAGAAGCTAGACACATCCTCAACAAGCAGCGCAAGCGAGAAGCAGAGAAAGTGGTGGAACGGTTCCAGTGGATTGGGGCGAGTGTAATTTCTCTGACTCCTTTACCCGTGGTGGATTTGTTAGCAACTGCAGCAGTCAATGCCCAAATGGTAGTCGAAATTGGCAAAATCTACGGCTGTGAACTGAATATGGAACGGGGTAGGGAATTAGCCCTATCCTTGGGAAAAACCTTAGCTAGTTTGGGTATTGTCAAGGGAGCGATTCAAATCCTTAGCACTACACTAAGGTTGAATCTTGCCACCTATGTTGTGGGCAAAGCCATTCAGGGGGTAACCGCTGCTTATCTAATCCGAATTGCTGGGAAAAGCTTTATTGAATACTTCCGCAATGACCAAGACTGGGGAGATGGAGGGATGAGTGAAGTGGTGCAAAAGCAGTTTCAGTTAAACCAGCGGGATGAGTTTATTAAAGCCTTTGTCAGTGAAGCGATCGCAAAAGTAGTCCAACCTCTGACAGGAAAATCAGAAGCCCAATCACCAATCGACGAAAGGGACGAAATCAAGGACAATGGCAGGAAATCCTAAACTCCAGCCATTATGGCTATCAAATCGACTCAAATTCTTGTTTAATGAAATAGAGTAGATTCAATGTTTTCTCCAGTCCCCCATGCCCCTCACATCAATGGGGGATTTCTTTTTATCTATTGTTTTCTATATCGTTTTCTCAAACAGACCCATTGACTACCTATAGTCAAAGCTCTAGGTAGCAAGTTTAACCCTGCCACGATGTACAGCATGGAGCAACCTGTCGATGGAGTCTCTCTCTTCGGAGGTGAGTGAATCTTGCAATAGAGCTGACATCAATCCATATCGATCAGCAAGAGTTATTTTTCCAGAGCTGCTAATTTTAGCAAATAGTTCTGGTATTGCACCGGGAATAAGATGAGCTGGAGCCAACATTAGACTATAGGGTAATGGCTATTGTTTATATTTGTAACCTTTTTCCGGAGCTTGGGGGTGTGGGGCTATACCCCCTGTGATATTAAGTCTGCTTGAATACCCACTTTACTTCTAAGCGTGGGTCTTTTCA
>NZ_JAAHIG010000382.1:0-8177 GCF_010692305.1 Moorena sp. SIO4G3
CGTAGCGTCGGCGAAGCCGATACGCTTGGGGAGATTTGACCTCTACTGTGGTTGGTGTAAACCTGTCACGGCAAGTCAGTTCTGTGAGCCAAGAATCCCCCTGCTTATAGCTGTGGGGAGTGTCAACCTAAATCAGCAGACCAGACTGCAAATAAACTGACCTTAGCTCCGTTCATAATCCGTTGCGTTTCACAGCTTATTTGCTATCGTATCGGTTGCTGTAACTGGGGTTTTAGGGGCTCAGTCGTATTAATTACAATTCCCAAACTATCGCGCTTCAGTTGTTGGACTGGCTTCCCCACGGATACATCTTTTGGCCACAGTAAGCAACGACTGCCAGGGGGTAGGGAGTTAAGACTAACAGGATTTTGAGTCAGCCAGATCAAGGGTAGGTAAGGTGGTAGGTAGGGTTGGTCTTCGGCTTTGCCATCAACTCCGGCTTGGGTGGCAGCAAGGGCTTCTAACACTACTGAGTTACCGTGCAATAACCCTGTTATTGGTGTCCAGAATTTCACATTTGGCTGAGTTTGACAAGCATAGGAGTACATAGAAGCAGCAGCAATCACGGCTTGTTCAAAGTCTTCGGGATGCCATTGACTGGAGCTATCGAGGCATATGATAATTTCTTGAGAACCAGTCAATACTTCTAACTCCCGTACCAGTAATTCACCGTAACGAGCACTGGTGCGCCAGTGAATCAGACGGGTAGGGTCACCAACTCGGTAAGGTCGTAGTGCTTTGGTAAGGTCTTGGCTAAGTGATTGAGATTTGCGATCGCTTTGGACTTGCATACTGTCCTCTTTACCAATTTCATCCACTAGGGGACAGCGAGTAAAGGGAAGTACAGTGGGATAAACTACTGCCCTAGCGCTGGCATATCGATGGCGACGGCACCAAAATAATCCCAAGGGTGTGGCAGTTCTCAATTGTACCTGTTGCCACCGATAGACTCCTCGTTTGGCGGTGGGATGGTAATAAACCCAGCGATGGACACTTTGGGCTGGAATGCTAGCTACTGGTGTTTTGGTCATTGCTCCGAGTTCTGGTGGGAGCATATCCTGAATTTGTAATAGGCTTTGAGGTCTGAGGGTGGGGTTTTCGATTTCTAGTTCAATGGTTAACTGGTCTCCCACACTGACCGGTGAGATTGGACGTCGGCGTACTGATAGATGGTTAAGCGATCGCACTGGCAAGATAGCGGCAATTACCAGTAGGGCAAAAATAATCGCACTGATGACATAGAGCCATCCTGCCATGGTATTGGTGGCAGCGCCAAAGAAACAAATGGCAATTCCTGCTAAAAGAAAACCTCCATAGGCAGGATTAACCCAGTTGGTTTCTAACCATTCGGTGGTTTGTTTGATAATGCTCATGACTTTTTACAGTTATTCAACCCTCAACTTGTTCTCGTACCTGTTCTACACTCAAGCTAAGGGCTTCTGCTACCTGTTCCACTGTTAGTCCCATCTTCAGGAAACGGGGCACAGCCTCGAAGATTGCCTGTTCAGCTTTTTGAGCTCGTGCATGTTCTACTTCCGCCCGCTCATTACCAATCAGCAATAGATTACCTTGGTTATCCCACCACCTTAACCAGAGTTGGTTTTGATTTTGATAGGTTCCCTGCCACAGTCCCAATTCGATTCCTAATGGTTCAATGGGATAATGACCTCGCTCGTTGGGCTTCATTTTGTGATAGAAACCTTTAAGGAATTCATAGACCTCCAAGTTACCGGTTTTGATTTCATAAATGCCGTAATAGGCAATGCGTATAATCTGCTCATAAACCCAAAATTTGCCTGGTTTAGTTACTTTGCCTTCTTCACTTCGGGATAGAGGAGTTTTGTCTCGTTCTTCTTCCCCGTTCCCACTGGCAAATTCAAGAGCAATTAAAGGAGCAATATATTCTCGCCATATAACGTAGGAACGCCGAATTTCACCATGTAACCTAGGGGGAACGTTGGGAACATAAAACCAGTCAGGAGCTTCTGCTCCTTTTTCGGGTGGGTCAGTTTCTCGCCAATAGATACCACAGTCTTGTCCAATGGCATAGTGTCCATCGGGATGAATTTGTTGTAAAACTGGTCCAATGGAATCTGTGAGTAAGATGCTTTGGGGGTGTTCCTGAAAATTTTTCACAAAACTTCCATCTGATTCTGGTAGTTGGGTGTGATCTGGGAAAGGAGGAGGTAAAACAACCCGGTCAATACTTTGAGTCATGGTTTCCTGATCGGCTACTGCTGGGGGTATAGATTTATTTTGGCAGAATTTTTCACTCGTGAGGACTTAATAAAATTTCCAATTATCTCCCTTAAAAATACCTACAAAATTTTGCGCCCAGTCAAAAGTCCCCGCACTTCCAACATGGCAGAATAAGTAGGCAAAATATGAAGGGTTTCGTCAGCTGGAGTTTCGTCCAAAGCGGTAGCGATCGCTTCTGCTAAATCTTCTTTAATAATCAATTGGCAATTAGTCTGGTCTTGATTCTGGTCTTGATTCTGGTCTTGATTCTGGCTGTATTGTAGACGGAGTGCCATATCATAAACGCGATCGCCACTGACTACCACAGTTCCCCCTGAGTTCACTAATTTCTCTGTATCCACATCCCAAATCCAAGACACATCTGTGCCATCAGGGGTTCGGTCATTGAGTACCACTAGTTTAGTGGATGCTCCACCTTGTTTTTGCAAGTCATTAACAGCTCGAATCGTTTCATTCATCCCTACTGGATTTTTGGATAACAGAATCCGAACCCGCTTCCCATCCACAACTAATTCTTCTGCTCGTCCAAAGGCAGCGCGGAAGGTTTTAATAGTGTTGTAGATGGTATCCCGGTCAATTCCCATCTCTATGGCTAGTAATCCCGCTGCCAATGTATTGTATTTGTTATAGATACCAATTAATATTTGTGGCCACTGGCTACTATTGACTCCTAGTTGAGGTTTACTAAAGCCACATTGAGGACAGTGATAGTCTCCTAGATGGGACAGATAAACTCCCTCATAGTCCAGGGGATGTCCACAACTGGGGCAGTAAATTGAGTCAACAGCATGGGGAATTTCATCAAGATAGACATCTGGCTCACTTAACCCAAAGAAAAGGACTCTCTGGGGTAACTGTTGACCCAGGTAAGAAAGGGTAGGGTCATCCCCGTTTAAAACCACAACGGTTTCCTCTGGTAAGGGAGCGATCGCATTTTGCCAGCGACGGCTAATGGTATCCACTTCCCCATAACGATCCAGCTGGTCACGAAACAGGTTTAAGCCCAAAATAAACTTAGGTTCACAATCAAGCAATACCAAGGGCAGCACATTTTCATCTACTTCCAAAAGGGCGTAGTCAGCATCCAACTGACCAATCCCATTGGTATTAACTAGGAGTGCGGTCACTAAGCCATTAATCAAATTTGCCCCAGTACTATTGTGAGCAACTTGCCAACCAAGGTCTTCCAGGATAGTGCATAGAAGTAGAGAGGTGGTAGTTTTACCGTTAGTACCAACAATTAGAATCACACCTCGTCTGACCTGAGCTAAGAGTAAGGGAAGCACTTGAGGCTGGAAACGACGGGCAATTGCTCCAGGCAGAACACTTGCTGCCCCTAGGTTTAATAACCGAACCAGAGCGGTGACGGTTTTGGCAATGCCTACGGATAACCCTAATCGTAATCTATCGATAATTGATCTAGTCACGGGATGAAAGCTACAAGTTGTTCGTGGATTAAAGAGTTGGAACCAAAGATGAACCGATCAGAATCGAAACTTCCGATCAAAACTAAAAACCTACCATTGATGAAGTGGAGGATAATTAGGGAAGATTTCACGCCCACCACAGCGCAAGTGCTTCACTGTGTCCTTCATGCAATAGTGCTGCATCGTTCATCTTTGATACTTAATAGGCAATGCTACCAGTTCAAGAAGCAGAGTCAATCATTCTCAATTTGGTTCAACCCTTTGACCCACGGCTGGAAACACAGGTGGTAGAGCTATCCGCTGCCACTAATAGAATTCTGGCAGCAACAGTGACCAGTAACTTAGATTTTCCCCACTGGGATAATTCAGCCATGGATGGGTATGCCGTGCGTTATAGCGATGTCCAATCCTGCAATCGCGAACAACCAGTAGTTTTAACTATTGTCGAAGAAATCCCTGCTGGATATCAACCCCAATGTGAAGTCAAACCCGGACAAGCGTCACGGATTTTTACTGGAGGTTGTATGCCAAAAGGAGCTGATACGGTGGTGATCCAAGAAAACACCAAGCTCCAGGACAACCAGGTGGTGATTTTGGAGGCTCCCCAACCCCAAGCCTTTGTCCGTCATCGGGCATCTTTTTACCAAGCCCAAACCAGTCTTATGAAACCAGGAATTAGGCTTGGTGCTCCAGAAATCGCCGTCTTAGCTGCAGCTCAGTGTAACCAATTGACAGTGTATCGGCGTCCTCGGGTGGCAATTTTCTCCACTGGCAACGAGCTAGTAACCCCTGACCAACCCCTAAAACCTGGTCAAATTGTGGATTCTAATCAGTATGCCTTGGCTACCTTTGTCTCGCTATTGGGAGGAGTACCCATACCTATGGGGATTGTGCGCGATCAGCCAGACGCTCTAAAAAATGCGATCGCAAACGCTATCTCCGAAGCAGATATGGTTCTATCTACTGGGGGTGTATCAGTGGGGGATTATGACTATGTAGACCAAATCTTAGCCCAGCTCGGGGCACAGATTCACATCCACTCGGTTGCCGTTAAACCCGGTAAACCCCTAACTGTTGCTACCTTTACCTCCCCCTTGCCTAATTCCCCAGAAGAAAGTGATCTTTCTATTACTCCCTCGTGTTCAAAACGTCCAGTACTTTACTTTGGTCTACCTGGGAATCCCGTTTCAGCACTAGTCAGTTGTTGGCGGTTTGTTAAACCAGCACTGTTAAAACTATCTGGTTTACCGGAGGAAATCTCGAAACCAGTTTTTGTCAAAGCGATCGCATCTAATGACTTACATGCTGGTGGAAGCCGGGAAACTTACCTGTGGGGACAACTGTGTTTAGATGCAGCTGGTACCCACAAATTTCATCTGGCCAGCGGTAGTCATAGTTCTGGTAATTTGATTAATCTTGCTTATACCAATGGTCTAGCGGTGGTGCCAATCGGTAAAACCTTGATTCGGGCTGGTGAATCGGTATTAGTTTTACAGGTAGGGGAAGGTGTAACCAATCCCCACGGCGCTTATGCCGGGGGCTTTCAGTAGCCCTGTACAATATCTGCTAGAGAACAGGATAAGTACGAGCCTCCGGGCAGGGTTACACTCTGCCCCAATTGTTTTATCATCATGGAAGCATTAAAGTCGGGATCCCCATTCCACCCACAAGCACCACATTTGTAGCATTTTCCAGACCGATAAGACTTACCTTTGACCGGATGGATGTGTAGGCTGTGTAAGTCTTAAAATAGATAGAGTAGTGTTGGAAACCAGGTTACTGGTCAGTAGCGCCTATCGATACTATCTACGGTAATCTTCAAGGTCTTAAGCCTAGCCAGCTCAAGCAACTCAAACGGTTGTATCACCAACGCTTACCTAGCGATAACTTGACTACACCGGAGTTTGCTCAACGTGTTGCAGCTATTAGCACAGATATTCAACAGCCCCTATGCACCTACATCAATCGCCGGGGACAAGTGATTCGTGTGGCTGTAGGTACCCCTACTCAGACCAAAATTCCTCCCCTGGAATTGCCCCGTTACGGTGCTGAACGATTGTGCGGGATTCGCTGTATCGCCACTCAGCTCAAATCAGAAACCCCTAGAGAATCTACCCTCACGGCTATGGCAATTCAGCGATTGGATGCATTGGTGGTAATTACGATTACTGGGTCAGGTATGATAAGGCGGGGTGGTGGAGCAACAGGTTATATCAAAGAAACCTATCTCGCACATTTGCTCCCTCCTAGTAACTCAGAAGCAAACAATAAGGTAGACTCTCAACTCCTCAATTGGAGTGTATCATCACCCATGAGTCTGGATATTCTGACTAAGCAGGATTTCCAGGAATTGGTCGAAGAGCTAGAAGCTGAGTTTCGACGGCAATTTGTGGCTCAGCAAGTCGATGTTGACCAAGATAGGGTGCTGATTATAGGATTAATGACTGAAAAAATCAGCCCAGAGCGATTTGAAGATGGCTTAGCAGAAATTGGGCGGTTGGTGGAAACCGCTGGTGGAGAAGTATTAGGGGTAATCCAGCAAAAGCGATCGCATCCCCATCCCCAAACAGTAGTTGGTAGGGGTAAGGTCGAGGAAATTGCCCTGACTACCCAAACCCTAGCCGCTAATCTGGTCGTATTTGACCGCGACCTATCACCAGCACAAGTTCGCAACCTAGAATCCCAAATTGGTGTTCGGGTTGTAGACCGTACTGAAGTGATTCTTGATATTTTCGCCCAACGAGCTCAGTCCCGTGCTGGTAAATTGCAGGTGGAACTGGCACAACTAGAATATATGTTGCCTCGCCTTACTGGTCGGGGTCAGGCCATGTCCCGCTTAGGGGGTGGCATTGGTACTCGTGGTCCGGGTGAAACCAAACTGGAAACGGAACGTCGCTCCATTCAGCGTCGAATTGCCCGACTTCAACAAGAAGTAAACCAATTACAGGCTCATCGGTCAAGGTTAAGGCAGCGGCGTCAGCAACAGGACGTTCCAACAGTGGCGGTCGTTGGTTATACAAATGCGGGCAAATCTACCCTGTTGAATACCCTAACCAATGCTGAGGTTTATACCGCTGACCAGTTATTTGCTACCCTTGACCCCACCACCCGACGCTTACCTATTGTTGACTCAGTAACGGGTAAATCTAGCGCTATGCTATTGATCGATACGGTAGGGTTTATTCACGAGTTACCCCCACCCTTAGTAGATTCATTTCGGGCTACCCTCGAAGAAGTAACAGAAGCAGATGCTTTGCTGCATTTAGTGGATTTATCCCATTCAGCGTGGGCTAGTCACATTCGTTCTGTAATGGGGATTCTCAGGGATATGCCCATTACACCAGGACCGATTTTAGTGGCATTTAATAAAATTGACCAAGTAGACAGTGATACCCTAGCGTTAGCGAAAGAAGAATTTCCTCAAGGAGTGTTTATTTCTGCTAGTAAACGTCTTGGACTGGAGACATTGCGTCAGAAACTAGTTGAGTTAGTTCACTATGCGATCGCAACTCAATAAAGTGAATCAGCTTCATAAAAAATTCACCAAAATTATGAGTTCGCTAGTTCTAAACAAGTAGTTAATTTGGCAGTTTTATTTTTTGCTAGGAGTGGATTTTATAAAGGTCTATCACTACTTCTAGAGAACTACCATTATGAGAAAATGACTTACTAAACTAGGTTAGCTTCATAAAAAATTCACAAGTGTAAGCTAATAGATAGGGATAATTTAATTGTTAAAACCAAAACCAACTTCAAAGTTTGATGCTTCGTTCTGGGGACGCCGATATCCTAAATTTCCTTGAACAAATCCAGTTGGCTCGCAACGTCCCGATTGGCTTAAGGTGCTATCGTCTGCGAACTATGTGCATGCATTTTGGGCGCTGGTTAAACTTAGAGCCAGAAGCAATGCGTCAGCTGGTTTTTTTGTGCTATTGCCACGGTTTAGGGAAAATTAGCATTCCCGATCAGATCCTGTTCAAAACAGGACCGCTGACAGAAAAGGAGTGGACAAAAGTTAAGGAGTATCCTGAAGTTTCAGAACTGATTTGTAACCAGCATCCGTTCCTGAAGGAGTTTGCATTCTTAGTGCGTACCCACCAAGAGAGGCTGAATGGCACTGGTTATCCGGATGGGTTGCGTGGTGAGAAAATTCCTTACATTGTTCAGGTCTTTCAGCTGGTGAATGCGGCAGATGCTATCATCAGCAAGCGGCTATATCGTAACCGTAGTGACCCCCCAGGCATTCGCCCCTACTGGAAACAGGCGGTAGCAGAAATTACCAAAGAAATAAACGTTGGTGCAAGAGATCCAGAACTCTGTGAAAAGTTTTTTCGTTTTCTTGAACTGTACTATCGAGGCGGTGGTTGAGTGCGGCTTGTTCTAGGTAGGAGCCTTCAGAAACTGGAGGGGTATGACTTAGGGAATTCGCGGGTAAAATACCCGAATTCTAACTGTCTATTGGATGGTGGTGAAAAGCCCACCCCATTAAGA
>NZ_JAAHIG010000383.1:0-8175 GCF_010692305.1 Moorena sp. SIO4G3
TCGGGGACGCGCGCGGGAAACCTCAAAGACGAATAAGACCGTCCCTGATTTGAGTTGAGAATTGGAAGCCCCAACCTCAGCGTTCGCGTAGCGTGACCAAAGGTCAAGCAGGTTGGGGTACTTCACTATATGTGTTTAGCCGGAAGCTACTGTAGTGATTCACCAAAACCGCTACAGTGCCCACCAAGGATTAATGACTTACTTTTGACACCACTACCTAGCCTCACCAATAACAGTAAAAGCTGCCCAAGCTTTCGGGTCTGGATTACCATCTCCATCATTGAGCATCGATAACATGGCCTCTCGCATGGCTTTCGCTTTATCCATTTTGTGAGTGTAAATATTAGTGTAAAACTCCTTCATCAACTCAGCCGTATCATGATCAGGCACTTGCCATAAGGACACCACCAAACTTGGTACACCTGCGGCAATCAAAGAACGGGATAAACCAACTACTCCTTCCCCTTTAATTTCACCCCTACCAGTATCACAAGCACTCAGCACGACTAACTTTGCTTTCAATAAGGATTTTTCCGGTAGTCCGTAACCAATCAGAATTTCACGACTGGTGAGAAAGCCATCATGGTCTGGTTCGTCAGGTGCTAATGCGATCGCACCTCGATCATAAATACCATCGACTAAACCATGGGTGGCTAAATGAATCACCGAAGCATTGGGCATTTTTTCCACAATGGTTGGTTCTGTTGCTTCTGCTCCAATCAGAGCGATGGTCTTCAGCAATTGAGCAATGGTTAATGCTTCTTTTTCTGCACCCGATAGAGACTTTAACGGTTCTTGTTCCTGTCCTATTTTAATGGTGGGCATGGTGGGATTACCCACAATCAATGGTGTTCCGTTGCTGTCTTTGACTCGATGCCAATGTTTACGGGTGAACGACAGGGATTGGATCGAAGGAGCAGTGAGAATGGTATGGTTTTCGATTAGATAATTTCCCTCATCATCTTGGAGAGCAGCAAAGGGAACCAGAAATAGTTCTTGATGGGGGATAAAAATAATACGGTCTGATGGGTTTATTGGTAATACGTCAACAATGGGAGTAATCAGCAGTTGGTAGAGCTCCTGTAGTCGATTACTATTGTTAGGGTTTAGTGGTGAAGGAGCATGAGGTAATAAGTTAACAATTGAAGTAATCAACAGTTGGTAGAGTTGTTGTAGTCGATTACCATCCTTAGTGTTTTGTGGTGAAGAAGGATTGTGATTAGATCTACCTCTGACACCAATCTCCTCACGACTAAATTTGACTAGTTTGGCCAGAGTAGTATCTTGGGGTAAATCATGACTACGGAAAGTAATCTCACCAGTGGGAGCAATCACCCAAATATAAATCTGGTCATCAACAATCGAATATTCCACCAAGGTGGCTTGTTGTTGTTGAGCAATCTCTTGAATATCTTCAATAGTAGGAGCTTTAGTTTTTTGAGGAGCTTCAGATAACTGTGCCGCTAATAAATCAATCAGAGCACGGTTGCGACCCCGTTCGGAAATCTCTAAGGCTTGTATTGGTTGACCTTGAGCAATTAAGACCTGTTGTAAGAGACGATAGCTGCGAGCTTGTTGTTCAAAACTAGAAACCTTCCAATCATCTTTGTTACTGAGTATTTTGCGGATATCTTCCCAAACTTTAATGGCATAAAACAGGTTACTTTGGGCTTGTTCTAGTTGATTGTTTTCTAAAAAGATAGCACTGAGATTATTTAGGGATTTAGCTTCAACCAGGAGGTGTCCGATTACCCTAGCAATAGCTATGGATTGTTGGTGGTAATCAATTGCTTTAAAGTAGTCTCCCATATAATAGTATGCATTACCCAGATTACCCAGGGAGTTAGCTTCACCCAGGCGGTTTCCGATTTCCCTTTTAATAGCTAAGGATTTTTGGTAGTAATCAATCGCTTTTTTGTAGTCTCCCAGATGACCGTATGCAATACCGATATTATTCAGGGAGTTAGCTTCACCGAGGGGGTTTCCGATTTCCCTTTGAATAGCTAAGGATTTTTGGTAGTAATCAATCGCTTTTTTGTAGTCTCCCAAACTTTGGTATGCACCACCTAGATTATTCAGGGAGTTAGCTTCACCGAGGGGGTTTCCGATTTCCCTTTTAATAGCTAAGGAGTTTTGGTGGTAATCAATGGCGTTTTTGTAGTCTCCCAGATTACCGTATGCACTACCAAGACTATTCAGGGAGTTAGCTTCACCCACGCGGTTTCCGATTTCCCTTTTAATAGCTAAGGATTTTTGGTAGTAATCAATCGCTTTTTTGTAGTCTCCCAAACTCTGGTATATAGCACCCAGATTATTCAGGGAGTTAGCTTCACCGAGGGGGTTTCCAATTTCCCTTTTAATAGCTAAGGAGTTTTGGTGGTAATCAAGTGCTTTTTTGTAGTCTCCCAGATGACCGTATGCATTACCCAAATTACCCAGGGACTTAGCTTCACCCAGGCGGTTTCCGATTTCCCTAGCAATAGCTAAGGATTTTTGGTAGTAATCAATCGCTTTTTTGTAGTCTCCCAAATGATCGTATGCAAGACCCAGATTAGTCAGGGACTTAGCTTCACCCAGGCGGTATCCAATTTGTTTATAAATCATCAATGCTTGCTGGTAAGACTGTAATGCTTCTGGGAACTCACTGCGATCAACGTGACTAAGTCCCTGCTGAACGAGTTTATCCGCCTCTGCTTGCTTACTGTCTACTTGAACTATGGCATCCCTAGGGGTTATAGTTCCTTCTTGCTCTGGGCTAACCGGGTTTTGTTCTTGAGCCAGTGCTGGTAAACTCAGGAATCTAGCCACAACAGGCAATTCCCCAGGAGTGAAGCAGACAGTGAGAAGTCCCAACCATAAGACTTGCTTAAGTTTCATATCGGATATTAAATTATTCCCTATTTGGCCATATCTGAGAGATTCCTGAACCTATGCAATGATTAAGGGAGTCGGGAGTAGGGTGTGGGGTGTGGGGTGTGGGGTGTCGGGAGTCGGGAATCGGGAGTCGGGAGTCGGGAGTCGGGAACAGGGAACTTCGGAATAGGGAGCAAGAGTACCCTCGCGGGTACTGTGAAATTCCAGAGAGCTTTGGAAAAATGTTAGTTAACAGTTCAATCTGTGATCGTGAATTTCTAAATTCATAGAAATTCACGATCACAACTAACAAGGAAGATTTCATGCAGTCAACCCAAAAGACAATTTTTTTGGGCTGGTCTAGTCCTGGCATTCCCTTGAATGAGCCTCCTTGTATGATCAAGTCATGTGTATGAAACAAAACTCCCAGGGATAGAATCCCGAGGAGTTTAAAAAGAGATTAAAAAGGATAATGCCTAAAGTAGACTTAGCAAAATTGGGTATTTTTGCCGTTTTACTGGTATTTCTGTTAGGTAGTTCATGGGTGCTGGCTGATATATTGCAAAATCAGGCTATTGCGGCTCCCTACGTGCAATTTTCTACAGGTGATTTCCAGTGGCGGAGTTATCGGAAGGCTACTCACCCCAAGTTTGGGAGTAGTCCTGACAGAGAAATCTTTTCGGCTGTGTCTGTCCCTAACTGCACTGCCGTAATTCCTGACCAAATTTATCGTTTTGTTGAGGGTATAGATAGCTGCCTTCAACCAATGACAGATGATGAAATTGAGCAGATGCTCAAGGATCCATTTGCTACTGGAATTCTGAGCAAAGGAACATTTCCAGAGAATGTAGATGCTCTAGCTGCTGCTATTGCAGACTCCCAACTGAACTTGGAATCAGCGAACTACTTGCTTGGAGAAGGCAGTCAAATCCCGACGACCTTTGTATCCCGTGAAGAACCCCGTAACCTTCGTTATGTTCTTACTTGGGGAACGAGTCGCACCAGTAATGCCGATATTCTTGTGAGTACAGCTGCCGGTGGCAACTCTAGCTTTTTGCAAGTAATTGCCTGGGATGCACAAGCCAAAAAATACAACTTCTATGAATTGCGGGAACAGGTAGGTGAACAACCAGGTACATCTACCAAAGTTTGGACTTGGGCTGGGGATTCTGGGATGGCGCGGGCACAACCGACTATGGGAGTGGGCTGTTTTGATTGTCACCATAATGGTGTGGTGATTATGAAAGAACTTGCTCCACCCTGGAACAATTGGCATTCTCAGCGGGGGCCAATCTCACCCCTAGTAGTGCCGTTAAGGGTGACCCAAGAAACATTCTTTCAGAACTTGCAAGGAGCCGAGGTGCTTGAGCAGGTAATTCGCAGTGGTTTCATTAACTACCATAAGAATTGGTTGCGCGATCGCTACAAAAGACAAGCAGGAGTTATTAACTTAACCGACGTCAACCAGATGCTACGTCATCTGACCACCAACACTACCATCAATTTGGCCTCAACGAATATTGAAAGCAACGGAGCCAATACTAGCCCAGCCAACCGTCCTGTTAATGGTATTCCCAATGACTTTTTTCTTTGGGATTCAGCCCTCAAGACCAGCTTAGGTCTTAACTACAATATCCCGCTGATTACCTTCGAGCGACAAGAGTATGACAATTACCTAAATACCCATCATTTCCAACTGGTTCAATCTGACTTCACCAAACCGGATGATTCTCCACTGTACGAAGAGGATGGCTCTAGCTACTTTTCTTTCTTTGTGCCAGTTCCTGCTGCAGAAGACCTCTACATGGTCACACGGATGCGAAGTGCCAAGATTTTGACAGATAAATTCATTGCTGCTGTCTTGATGGTGGACTTCAAAAACCCTGTTTTTTCCGAAAAGCGGTCTAGCTTGCAGCAGTACGCTGAGCAAGTCACAACAGGCACAATCATCAATGGGATTAGTAGTGTACCCAATGATTTTGCCGAGAAAGTTAGAGTTGCTGCTGCTAACCAGCCTCCCTGCGATCCTACTAACTTTGACCAATGCACTGGGGAACAACAGTTTTTGCAAACATGGGAACTACCTGATAATCAGTGGAAATCCTTTGTCCAAGAGCAAATTCAGGCTTATTTGGATGAATTAAACACACTTTCTCCTAGGGAGCAGTTAGCTCAACTGATGGAATCAAGTGTCAAGCACCGGGAGCAGTTTCAATCCTGGCCAACAATTAGTAACCTCAATGAATTTAGCTTGTTACTTCCCCAGAGTGATTTAAGTCATTAGGGCTTAATTAAATCAGACCCTCAAGAAATTAACTAAAACAACAACAACTTTAGAGGTTGTCTGAGAAGTCCCATTTGCTACATCCAAGCCCCCGTTGGTCCCCATCTGTAAAAAAGCGAAGCATCCGCTAATTCCCCCCAGAATTGGGGGGTTAGGGGGGCGGGGGACTTTTAGAAGCAAATTGACTCTTGTTCCCCCCAAAGTTGGGGGGCTAGGGGGGCAAAATTCAGTATCAAAAAACTTGGGAGATATCCTCTTAGCAATCCGTGTAGGAATTGAGAGAATTTTTGTTCCCTTTTCCCTACTCCCTGTTCCCTGTTCCCTGTTCCCTGTTCCCTGTTCCCTTTGCTATTACTTGCCATATCCATAACACTAAAAAACTAAGGAGTCAATCAATGGCTAAACTAACTCAATTTGATCCACCAGCCAATCAAAATGATTTTTGTGGAGAAGAAGAAAAGGAAAAAGCATTACGCACTCGCTGGAGTAATAACATTAATCGCTATACAGAACAAACCTTGAAAAACGATCCGTGGAGTTCAGTTAACCAACCACCCCTAAGCCAATATTTCAATCCTCTCAAAACTGATATTCCAGAAGGAACGAAGGGTGTACCGATTAAATGGACGGCGTTCCCGAACCGGATTTTAATGGCATATCCCAATGTTGGGGAACGTACCCAGTGGCAATATGCTGACGAAGGACCACCCCCGGAGGATAACTATGGTCCGAGTGGTCCCCGTGGCTGGCAGGATGAATATTGTGAGTGGAGCGTCACCCGCAATGCACAGGGTAAGATTACCAAAATAATGTTCACATGTGAGAACCGAGAATACTGGTATACCTTGTGGGATGTCGATCCCAATGTTGTCTTGGGCCTTTACCAGAAATTAGTCAGTCCCGAGGTCAAAATTGAGGATCTGTATCTGCGTAACCAACAAGGTAATTTAGTTATCGATCCCGCCACCGGGCGACCAGCTTATAACGATCGCAATGCCTGGAATAGCACCACGACGGCTGGAGCGGTTCACCTGATTAGCAATCCTAATTCCCTAAGTGCGGAAGTATTTCTAGCTGGACAAGCCACAGTCCTCCGTAGAGATGTAGCAGGTAATCCAATTACAGACAAAAACCAGCTGATCAATTGCAGTCGGTATGGTACCCCAAACCGTAACAGTGATCCCACCATTGGAGCGTCCGTTAACGGATTAGTGCGGGGAACAGGAGCACCAGGTTCTGGACTTCGGATATCCCTGGCAAATCCGGTCGGTCTGTACATCCAAGAACCTAGTTTTAACACCTACGAATTACCCTTTGATGCCCCTGAATATGCTAAACCCTCGGACTACTGGAAGGTGATTCGCGGGCGTAAACGGGACTCTGGGGAGGAAATGGACTATATTCTCCATGCAGTTTATGAAGTGCCTGAGGAGTTAGGCTTTACGGTTAGCGATATTACCATCAATGGATTCAATATTGAATACGGGGCACAAATTGCTCAAACTTTCCAAATTGCTCTTGCAGGTCTGGGCTTGCCTCAGGTGAACCAAGATGGGCTTCTTTGTGCAGGGGAACCAAAGTTATTACCTCGTCCGTATGTCTTGAGAGAATTGGAAATGCTTAGTGTAGCGTTTCGTTCTAGCTTAAATATGCGTATTGAGCCAGGGACTACCGTGGAGAATGTTGTACTGTACGCATTTGACAGCGATTCACAATCCACTATTGAATTTACTGGTTCACCAGGTATTACCTTTGAAACAACAGATTTTCAGGATCTAGGTAGTAATCAGCAAGTGTTCATCCTCACCATCACTGCTGCTCCTGATGCTCCCTTGGGGAATCGTTCTATTCTTATGAAAAATCCCGATCCGGATAACCCCGCAAACTATTACGGTGGTCCTGCTGTTTTTGGTTTATTAGAAGTCGTTGCACCAGGTACACTTAACAGAAATCAGGATGCTGCTGTATCTGAGGTGGCAGAAACTACTCCCACAGCGATAGCAATGCCAGATAAACTTCTCTTGGCTCCGATTGAGTTATCCAACAGGAGCAATGTTAGGTAATATAGCGCTACGGGCAAGGCAAAAGGCAAAAGCGATGCAGCGCGGTCTTGGGGGTTTCCCCCATGAGCGACTGCATCAAGACGGCAAAAGGCAAAAGTTTACTATAACAGCTTAGGTGCGCTTCCCGTTGGCGAATTTAATTCGCCACGGGTGGCACCTTTTGCTGCTTGTATCAATGTCAAACACCTTAATGGGTAGTGCTATATCAAGTTCGGTTAATACTTATAAAAAGGTTCGTAGTAGCGCTTTAGCGCAAAGTCTAAAATTGAGCACTAAAGTGCTACTACAAACAAAAATTTTGGTTCTTCCGTACTTGTTATGCTAAATGAACAGCGTTGCTGAATAATGGAATGATTTTAGGAGTAGGTGCGCGCCTCCTAGGGCGAGTAAATCGCCCTTGGGTCGCACCTGTAGAATGGGCATCTTGGTGGAACGGGCATCTTGCCCGTTATCAATATCTTTTCGAGGGGGCAGGATGCCCACTCTACTCCTATTCATTCAAGGATTGAGCAATGCCAAATGAACAGTTTGGCAGAGGGAACAGGGAATCAGGGTAAACGCATCTTATTCTGAAATATCTACTGAATAGTCAAGTAACGGGATGAAAAATAAGCTCATCCCGTTACTTGACTTTATTGCTTACCTAAAGAGGTTGAAGTTAGTCTATATAAGGAGTTTCTAACCCCTGCTCTATGGCTAAAAACTATTAGTGTAGCTAAATTTTCTACACATTTTGATGGAAAAAGCAAACCATGTTCTTAATTCTAAATGAATCATTTGTTGCTTCAATTTGAACTTCATTGTTCCCACCATTAAGTTGGGAACCAGCAAGTGAAATCATCTGAGTGAACCAAGTAAGGTTACTTTGGTTAGGAGTAATTTCCCCTACTACTACATTATTAACTCTAACAAATACTCTAGTAGAGGTAAGACCCGAAACACTAAAGATCAAAAAAGCTGTACCCAATGTACGTC
>NZ_JAAHIG010000384.1:0-8130 GCF_010692305.1 Moorena sp. SIO4G3
TGTCATCAATTAATCCATATGGGCAAAACCGAAAGGTAAAGAATATCTAGGAGCCGAGTGAGGCGAAAGTTTCACGCTCGGATTTGAAGGAGAGGTGCTCCGGATAATACCGGACATCGACTCTAATTGGCCTCTACTCTTCTTGGTTCCGACCTGGATGAGCAAGCTGACTCGTTGAACCAAGAATCCCCCTGATTCTATCAGTGGGGAGTGTCAACCCCACCTTCGCTGCTTAATTCACAAATTTGTTTACTATGCAGAATTTGGATATCCAGGATCAAAAAAATAGAGCAAATACTCAGTCGTTGCTGAAATCTGACCCTACTGTTTCCGTATCAAAAACCCTACCATCTACCGATGCTTTTGTCAATCGACATATAGGTCCAAATCCAGATGCAATAGAGCAAATGCTCAACGTCCTGGGTATATCCACTATAGATAGCCTGATTGAGCAAACTGTACCCGCTGCTATTTGGCTTAATCAACCTCTGCAGTTACCAGCGGCACAAAGCGAGTATGCTGCCCTGGCTCAGCTAAAAGAAATTGCGTCTAAGAATCAAGTATTCCGGTCTTTCATTGGCATGGGCTATTACGACTGCATTACCCCACCTGTAATTCAACGGAATATCCTAGAAAATCCTGGTTGGTACACGGCTTACACCCCTTACCAAGCAGAGATTGCTCAGGGACGACTCGAAGCACTACTCAACTTCCAGACTATGATTATAGACTTGACTGGTCTGGAAATTGCTAATGCTTCCTTGCTGGATGAAGGAACAGCAGCAGCAGAAGCTATGAGCATGAGCTATGGTCTGTGTAAAACCAAAGCCAAACACTTCTTTGTTTCCCAAACCTGTCATCCCCAAACTATCGCAGTGGTACAAACCAGGGCTAGACCTTTGGGCATTGAGGTGATTGTTGGTGACCACCGCACTTTTGAATTTGACCAAGAGATTTTTGGAGCTCTGCTTCAGTACCCAGCAACGGATGGCACCATATACGATTATCGGGAATTTATTGATAAGGCTCATGGTGCTAAAGCCTTAGTAACTGTGGCAGCTGATCTTCTAAGCCTTGCCCTGCTTACACCCCCTGGAGAATTTGGGGCTGATATTGCCATAGGCTGCACCCAGCGCTTCGGTGTTCCCCTAGGATATGGGGGACCTCATGCAGCTTATTTTGCTACTCGGGCAGCTTATAAACGGCAAGTACCAGGACGTATCGTTGGCGTATCAAAAGATGCTAATGGTAAAGCAGCACTGCGCTTGGCACTGCAAACCCGTGAACAACATATCCGTCGTGACAAAGCCACGAGCAATATTTGTACTGCGCAAGTGCTTTTGGCCGTGATAGCTTCAATGTATGCAGTTTATCATGGGCGAGAGGGAATCAAAGGTATTGCCGAGAGAATTCATCAATTAACGGTTATCCTAGCGGAGGGACTGAAACGCTTAGGTTACAGTATTAGCTCAGAACCGTTTTTTGATACCTTGCGCGTAGAATTAAGCGATCGCTCTGTGTCAGGAATTATAGAAGCAGCTGAAGCACGTCAAATTAATCTACGTATTATTGATTCAACTACTATCGGGATTTCCCTGGATGAGACAACGACGGCTAGGGATTTAGTAGACTTGTGGGAAATTTTTGCAAGTTTAGGGGAACCAAGCAATGCATCCCTACTCTTTACTGTGGAAGAGTTGGCGGCTGAAGTAACACGTAAGGTGGCAGCTGATTTTAATGAACCGTTTGCTCGCCATAGTACCTACTTAAGCAACCCAGTATTCAACCGCTATCACTCAGAAACGGAGTTACTACGCTATTTGCACCGTCTGGAAAGTAAGGATTTGGCTCTAAACACGTCCATGATTCCTCTGGGCTCGTGTACCATGAAGCTGAATGCCACTGCTGAGATGATGCCAGTGACATGGCCGGAATTTGGGAAGATTCATCCCTTTGCTCCGGTCTCCCAAACTCAGGGATATCAAATTCTATTCCAGCAGCTGGAAGAATGGTTAGCAGAAATTACTGGCTTTGCTGGCATTTCTCTTCAACCTAATGCTGGTTCCCAAGGGGAATATGCAGGATTACTGACTATTTGTAAGTACCATGAAAACCGGGGAGAAAGCGATCGCAATATCTGTTTAATTCCTACTTCTGCCCATGGTACCAATCCCGCCAGTGCGGTAATGGCTGGTTTAAAGGTGGTGGCTGTTGCTTGTGATCAGATGGGCAACATTGATTTAGATGATTTGAGGAAGAAGGCTGAGCACCATAGCCAAAAACTAGCTGCTCTGATGGTGACTTATCCCTCTACCCATGGTGTGTTTGAACAAGAGATTAAAGATATCTGTGCCATTGTCCACAACCATGGGGGACAGGTTTATATGGATGGGGCGAATATGAATGCCCAAGTGGGATTGTGCCGTCCAGGGGACTTTGGGGCAGATGTGTGTCACCTGAACCTACACAAAACCTTCTGTATTCCCCACGGTGGGGGTGGACCTGGCATGGGACCAATTGGGGTGATGCCTCACTTAGTACCATTCCTACCCAAAACCTTAAAGTCTCAACCTTCAACCTTATCTATTGGTGCAATTTCTGCTGCACCCTGGGGAAGTGCCAGCATTCTACCGATTTCCTGGATGTATATTGCCATGATGGGGAGTGCGGGGTTAACTGAGGCGACTAAGGTAGCTATTCTTAATGCTAATTACATGGCTAAGCGGTTAGACCCTTACTATCCTGTTCTGTACAAGGGGAACAATGGATTAGTAGCTCATGAGTGTATTGTGGATTTGCGATCGCTTAAAAAGTCTGCGGGCATCGAAGTGGATGATATTGCCAAACGCCTGATGGATTATGGTTTCCATGCCCCAACGGTATCCTGGCCTGTAGCAGGGACAATGATGGTGGAACCTACTGAAAGTGAGTCGAAAGAGGAACTCGACCGTTTCTGTGATGCCATGATTGCTATCCGCCAGGAAATTAAAGCGATTGAATCGGGTCAGGTAGACCAAAGGGACAATCAGCTGAAGAATGCTCCCCATACAGCAGAAGCCTTGATGGTCAGTGAATGGACTCATCCCTATACCCGTGAGGAAGCCGCATACCCGGCATCTTGGTTAAGGGAACACAAGTTTTGGCCTGTGGCAGGGCGCATTGATAATGCCTTTGGGGATAGGAATTTGGTTTGTTCTTGTGAGGGAATGGAGGCGTATATCTAACTCCAAAGTCAAGTTGGGAGTGTGGGGAGATGGGGAGATGGGGAGATGGGGAGATTTTTATTAAGCGATGCAGCGCGGTCTTGGGAAGGCAGCGCGGTCTTGGGGGTTCCCCCCATGAGCGACTGCATCAAGACAGGGTAATTATCCTGATATGATATAACTCCGTTACTTATTAAGGGAGGTTACGGGGATTCCGACTCCCGACTCCCGATTCCCTACTCCCTACTCCCTACTCCCGACTCCCTACTAAGTATTAACGCGGTGAACCAAACACCTGCACCCAGTAGTGGCGATAGGGGCTGGAAGGATCGCTGACATAACCAAAGCCAATTTCTTGATACTGAGGCTTGAGTATATTACGGCGATGACCAGTGCTTCCCATCCATTGCCTAATGGTTTGAGCAGGAGTCGAGTAACCTGCAGCAATGTTTTCACCAACATAGGAATATAGATATCCTGCTGCTTTAGCGCGATCGCTTATTTTAGAACCATCCGAACCAGTATGACTGAAAAAACCATTGCGCACCATATCTTCAGCGTGTAGCTGTGCGGCTTGACTTAGCTCAGCAGAAAGCTGTAATGGTGGCAAGCCAGCTTTTCGCCGTTCAGCATTGGTTAGTCCAAGCAACTCAGTATTGAATTTAGCTAAGGATGAGCTACTGGTTAGCACAGTTATCTGCTCCTGAGAACCTCTCTGGAGGGTGTTATTGGAATAAGTGTTAGCCACAACTGAGCTAGACTGAAGCGCTATTTCAGATAATCCGAGCAAAGTAAGCGGAGCAATTGCCAAAAAATGGATTCTATGCATAAATTACCTCATGGGTTAATATCTGCAACAGATCTGATGGCACCCGGTAGCCATTAAAATGGCGCTAGATAGATAGAGCAATCCCCTTCAAAAGTTGAATAGGATTGCTATGTATATTGACTAACCGTCCCCTGAAAAGGTTCCCTAATTCTTTTATGGGAAATTACCAGGGGAGGTTTTTTTGCCTTCGCGTAGCGTGGCCGTTCGCGTAGCGTGGCCGTTCGCGTAGCGTGGCCGTTCGCGTAGCGTGGCCGAAAGGCCGAAAGGCCGAAAGGCCGAAAGGCCGAAAGGCCATCGCATTTCATTCCTTTCATAGCTGACCGCTGATAGCTGGCTGCTGATAGCTTACTGCTGACACTCTTCAAAAATAAGGTTTCTAAGCACGATGACGAATCACTCCCGGTAACTGGCGCAGCACATCATTTTTATATCGAGCGAATTTTTTAATGGCATCTTGATTGACAATATTCTTTTTAGGAAGATTAACAGTAATCGTTTCTTCCATTTGCCATGGATCAAAGTTTTCCCAGTTTTGAAAGTAGGCTTGCAAGTACAGCCAATAGGCTAGATCGAGCTGAGCATCGTATACAATCAGGATACATGGCATTGGTTCTTTTAACCATGGCTCTATGTCTGAGCGTCCTAGGGGAAAGCCTATGGTTTCTTGGTCAGCGGATAGCATGCTCAGAAAATCGGTTGCTTTTAGCTTGACGTGAATTTTACCATTTTCAAGTTCACAATTGCCATCATAGGTAAAGATAATCAAGTCAAAACCATAGGTATACTCAAGTTCAACTCGTTCTACTGAGTAACCACATAAGAATACATATCGTTCCACATAATTGATACAGAGATCAGCAATAATTTGTTCTCTCGGTCTTGAACTCTCCATGGTTTGAAAACACGTGGATTCTAAGCTGTTGTCACTTCGCTGGTTAAAAGCACTAAGGTGCGCTTTCCGTTTGAAGAATTTAATTACGGGGTCGCACCTCTGCGTGACGCTTCACGATAGGATCTAGATAGTGGGGCGACCGAAGAAAGGCGCTCATATGAAGTGGAAGGGGTAAGAGCCTTCCACAGTCCAGGGTTCAGGACTGGTTCCCACCCGAAGGGGCACAAGAACGATGGAATCTCAGGAGAAATAAAATCTAGAGATATCCCGAAGTTTTGGGTCTCAGAGCTAGAGGGAAAAGTAGGGATTACCGAACCATCGGATAGGTAAGAACCGAACAGGGAAAGAATCAAAAAGTTGACGAAAGGAACCGTTGGTTAAAGGCATCGTTAAGATTGATATCTCTGACAAATTCGATGATGGAGATAAGAGCTCCGAGGTTAGTCTGTCCACTGTCAGACAATCTGAACCTTCATAGGACTCGGTGTATAGACGGCAACTTAAGATTCGTAACTTCTATGTGCGCAACCGGGTAAGCCGAGATTGAGTCCCTAGTATCAGGTCGATAACAAGGGTAGCCGAATCCCAAGAGCAGGTATAACTCTCAGTCCGGTAAAAGTCTGAACCAAGCAAAAGCCGACTACCCGAAAGGGAACGGGAATAAATAACCGGTCGGATAGAGGGAAATCCCTCGCTCGAAAGAGCGCTGAATTTCAGAGCTGACTTCGAGCCAAGGAAAAGAAAGTTATTAGTTGACTTAAATTGTACATGGAAAAGATAGAACCGACGCCTGAAAACGTGGGTATCGTAACTGAACAGACCACTTACTGGCATTCCATTGATTGGAAAAAAGCCCATAGACAGGTCAGGAAACTAAGACAAAGAATTTTTAAGGCAACACGTCAAGGGGATTGGAAGAAGGTAAACAAACTCCAGAGATTAATGCTCAGGAGTCAATCCAACATCCAAGTATCTGTTCGTAAAGCAACCCAAGACAACAAAGGGAAAAGGACGGCGGGAGTCGATAATGAAAAAGCCCTAAATCCTCAAGAAAGAGGAGAAATGGTGGACACCTTATCAAAAACCAAACTCTGGGAACCAAAGCCCACAAGGCGCATGTACATACCAAAACCCAATGGCAAACAAAGACCGTTAGGAATACCGAGTATCACGGACCGATGTATACAAGCCATTGTCAAAAATGCTTTGGAACCAACATGGGAAGCTCAATTTGAAGCCACATCTTACGGTTTTAGGCCAGGAAGAAGTGCCCATGACGCCCGACAAAGAATATTCCTGAACATCAATGGGGAAAGAAACAAGAAATGGTGGATAGTCGAAGCAGACATAAAAGGATGCTTTGACAATATAGCCCATGAACCGTTAATGGAAGCCATTGGTAATTTCCCAGCGAAAAAACTAATCCATGGATGGTTAAAGGCAGGATATGTAGACAAGGATACATTCCACCCTACGGAGACTGGAACTCCACAAGGAGGCATAATCAGTCCACTCAAGCGCCAACATAGCATTACATGGATTAGAAAAGGAACTGGGGATAACATACAGGAAAGAAAAAACTAAAAAAGGTGAAGACACTTGGAGAAATAAATCGAATAGAACTATAGTACGCTTTGCGGATGACTTTGTGATTCTAACAGAATCTAAACAAGATGCCACGAACGCCAAGGTAACCACGAAAGAATGGTTAGCCAAGAAAGGACTAAGTCTATCCGAGGAAAAGACCAAAATAACTCACCTAACAGACGGTTTTGATTTCTTGGGATGGAACATACGAAAACATAAAACCACAACCCGAAATAAAGGGTATATAACTCTAATCAAACCATCAAACAAAAGCTTAAAAGGAATCAAAAAGAAGATCAAAGTAGAATTCGCCAAGTTAAAAGGGTCATCGGTTCAACAACTTATATGGAAATTACAACCAATTATAAGGGGTTGGACAAACTACCACAATGGTGTGGTGGCGAAGGATACGTTTAATAAATTAGAGGATTATATTTCCTGGAAGCTAGTAAGATGGTGTAAGAGAAGATACCCTCGAAAAGAATGGAAGTGGATTAAGGAAAAACATTTCGGATGCTTCTGTCCAGGCAGGGAGGATACAAGAGTCTTCGGAAGCAAAGAACTATACTTGGAAAAACCTTTATGGACAAAAATAACCAGACATACACTAGTCACCCACAATTACTCTCCAGACAACCCTGACCTTCAAGAATATTGGAGGAAAAGGAAGGAGAGACAGAGTAAGAAAACAGCTGAAGGAAGATTGCCCAAAGGCAAGAATAAAATAGCCTTGAGGCAAAACTACCTATGTCCATATTGTGGACAACAGTTAGGGGACTACAACAAAGTACATCTACACCACATTGTTCCTAAAGAACATGGAGGACAAGATAAGTACAACAACCTAGTGTACGTTCATGAGGATTGTCACCACACTATCCATGCCTTGGGGGCAACTAACCCTGAAATACAGAAAAAACTGTATGAAGGGATAAAAACCCCTCCCAAAAACCGGAAACAAAAACCAAAAGGCACAAAACCGGGTCGAAGGGAAAAGGGTTGCACAGAATAACGTGTTTTTCGGAGTTGGTTGCGCCGTGTACCAGGAGACTCGTTCGCACGGTGCTTAGGGGGCAAAGAGGGAGTAATCCCTCTGACCTACCCGATAGTCTAATCTGTATCGTTGTGGCAGGTTCAAAACTGCTCTACCGACCTCGACTAGGGGAAACCCTAGTTGTGTCGCTACTTTTCTTAAAATATTGCAAGCTCCGTTGCAGTCGGCATTGATTAATTCGCCTTTTCCAGAGCGATAAAGTCCACGCAAAACTCTCTTGCCGCTTGCTACCCACCCCTTAGGTTTCTCGCCAAGTACAGGTAGGAAGTCGCGATCTAAAAAGCTGGCTTTACTCGTATAACTTTCTTCGGTTTCAACAAATTTGATTCCGTACTCGACACACAGTTGCTCAATTCGATTCTTTAATTTAGCGGTAGGGATCTGTACAAACTGCTGATTATTCTTTTTGCCAATATTGATACTGTCTTTATTACGCTTGTTATTAAACTAAGCCGAGGAGTCGCCTCCCCGACTCGTCTCCAGAACCGGACATGAAGCTTTCGCCTCATCCGGCTCCTCGCGTAGTAGTCCCTTGTCAGTGGGTACTTCTCTTTTAGAACGGATT
>NZ_JAAHIG010000385.1:0-8063 GCF_010692305.1 Moorena sp. SIO4G3
GGAGTCTAAGGGGGTTGAACGAACAGATTGATTACCTAAGAAAGACTCTGATGTTGAAATAAAAGTATCCTGGCTTTCCTTTCTAGTTTGTGGCTGATTTGGGGAAATCTCGCTCAACTCTCTGTGTTGAGCAGATAAGAATTCTGAGTGCAATTGTTGTAGCGTTATCCAGGTTATTGGTCCAACAATACCATCCGCATTCAACCCTAGTGCTTGCTGGAATGTAGAGACAGCAGCAAAGGTATTGGAACCGTAGACACCATCCACTGGCTGTTGGTAGTATCCCAACTCTTGCAGTGTAGTTTGTAGTCTAGTCACAACTTCCCCTTGGCTACCCAAACGCAGTGTTGGGGGCAACTTTATCCCTTGTGAAGACTCTCCCTGGAGTGTTTTGAGATTACTGAATCGAGAGTCTTGAGCCAATGCGATCGCATCTGGAGCAGTGATGCGATTGGGGGGTTTCCCCAGCCGAGGGGATTGCTTGGGCTTCTGAGTGGGCGTGCAGATCATGCTTTTACTGTAGTCAAGACTAGCAGTGGCATTTTTGCAGTGGCTGTAGGCTAGCAGTAAGAGAGTAGAGGGGTCAGGCATATAGCGTTTGTATCTGGGTTGTAAACACAGTTCTTGCTTTAAAAGGCAAGATGCAAGAGGAATCCCCGCTAGCCCTTAATAAGGGGGGGAGGTAAGAGGGGAAAGAGATCGGGAGTTTTATTCGACAATAAAAAAAGACCTCCTAGGTTTACATCTGATCGAGAAACGCTATAGACAGCACTTGAGTCTAGTAAGCTTTGCTGAATTTATTTTGTGAACCCGGATATTTTGGTGAAGAGGTTTGTAAAGTTTTGTAAACTATGGTATAGGGAGCAGGGAGTAGGGAGTAGGGAGTAGGGAGTAGGGAGTAGGGAGTAGGTAATAAGGAAAAAATCTCTGTACCTCATAGCTATTAAAAACGCTATATAGCCATTTTCTCTCCCATGAGCTACAAAGCTATCCCCCTAAATCACCCTTAGAAAGGGGGAGTTTGAGGTTGATAAACGTACCTCATAAATTCAATAAACGCTATAATTAAATATTATTAATTATGAAAGTATATCCTTCAAAATTAAAAAAGCTTTTATTAGATATTTCAATATCTCATAGTCGAAGAAAAATCTTAACCCGTTCAACACCAAACCTAAAAAACCGATAATCACAACCCAAGATACGCGGTTAGGATTGCTTTTAGAGTCAGCAACTTTATCTTTAGCTTGATTATCTTGCACAGTGTTACTAACTTTGGAATCCTGATATAATATCTTATGAATAACCTCTTCTGGCTGGAGTGCATTCCAGGTTTTACGACGCATGCTCTCTTTGGTAGATATCAGCCTTGTCTTAAGCCAAGGTAGTTCAGTAAATTTTCGAATAATACGCTCAACTTGATCACAGGCTTGAGCAGTTCCACGACTTTCGAGTTGCCGTAAAATGTTATCTCTTAATCTAGCCACCTGATCCCTTGGACTCACGATATAAACTTCAAAATTACTATGAGCGGGATCTTCGTCATAGGGATATTGCCTAACCAGCCAGATATATAGATCAGCTAACTGTTTCTCATTAAGCTCAAGCTTTAACTCACCGGAAAACAACATATGGCGCTCAGCAACTGACTGAATCAACTCTCGTCCAAGATCAGGGCAAACGCATCTTATTTTGAAACGCCTACTGGATATGAGATTCATAAGATAAGTACTTTTGCTTATCAATTTTGAAATCTTTTCTGAGTAAGGCTTATAGAATTTAGATGCGTTTACCCTGCGTCCAAGATTTGGTTGTTGTTTAAGAATCGACCATATACTAGACCAACTGTCAGCAGTTTGGTAGTAGAATAGGAATGTTAAGGCAATGATCACTCTGTCACGTTCATCTTTCTTCAAAGCCAATGGCAATGAGCTCAATGTTTGGAGATAGTCTGTTTGGAGATATTCTATAGCTTCATTTTTAGCTTCATTCGATCCATGTTTTAGAATAATTTTTAACAGAGTCTCCATCCATTTAGGCTTTAGGGATTTATCTTGAGCCTTTTTTAAAATAAAATCACTTAGATGTTTATCCCAAAATTTTTCAACAAGTTTAATTATAAATATATAGTAATAATGCTCATTTTCTTTATCGATCAGGATATCCAAAGTTTCAAACACCTGCTCACGAGCCTTTGAGTAAACCATCCCTACTAACTCTAAACAGCTGTCAGAATTTTTTCTTGGAAAACAAGAAGCGAAAATGATGACAGGTGCCCAAATGCGCCATGTCTCAGATGGAATAGTTTCAAGAATATCTGGAGCTTTATCTAGAAGCAACACAAAAGCTTTGTAACCTGCAAATTCTGGTATATATATATCAATGTATAATGACTTATTAACAATCCAATCAGTAGTTATTTCTTTCTGATTTTTAATATACTTTTCAGCACCTTTAATAATCCTAGTGCCAATAATTTCATCAGCCTCTTTCCACTCTAGACTATTAGTTAAATCAAGTACAAGTTCAGGATTATAGTATCGGCTGTGTGGCTTAAGAGCCATTTCCATATTCAACTGCAACCAAGCTGATAAGTTACCATGTTCTAATTCATTCAATCTAAGCAGAACTCTCTCTCTAGGAGATGGTGCTAATAAGTTTTGTTGAGGACGGTGATTCCGAGCTTTTTTTGAAGCTTGTTGTCCCTGTTCACTATAATTAAAATAAGAACTAAATTGCTCAGAGAGCCATTTTTGATTAGCCCTATTACAATAACGTCCAATAATCGAATCAATCGATGCTGTATTATTTTGCTCAAATGTATCGTAGATTAACTGCGCACAATGTTTATGTAGTTTCTCCCATCGTGACCTAAGCACTTCATCTTGCATCCAATCCTGATCGTGATCAGCAAGCCTAGGTTTTAGGTAGATATCTCCTATTAAATCTAATCCAAAATCAGAGTCAACTTTTTCTAAATTAACTAGTATATTTCTGAATTTATTACTTTTGCCATATTTTTTGAGAAAATCCGATTTTAATCTTGGTTCCCTAAGCCATTTCTCTTTAAGCATTGGTAGAATTTTATAGCTTAGAAACCATGGGTAGGAATCACTAATCAACTTTATTTTATTGGGAGGAGTTAAGGCATCCAACAATTCATCATCTGTCAAATCATTAAACTGATCATTAGACAGTGCTTGTAGGCAAGAACCCTTAAGCCTGCCATACTCATCCTCTGGAAGGGGATTAAGGGCTAACGGCTTGAGTTTGAGTCTTGAATTCTCATCTCCAATCTCCCCAATAGCTTGAACAGCACTAATCCTAAGTTCAATGGTTTCAGCTGAATCAGTTGCTAACGTAACCAATTCATTTTGGAGTTCCTTCAGTTTACAGGCTTTAGCAATCTTAATAGCTGTATATCGTGCATCAATTGGCTGGCTATATGTCGTATTTTTAAAAAAGAAGGGAAGTCTGGAGATTTTATTAGAATTTTTGCCTAATTGTAAAAGTGAGATGCACCCACTTTGCTTACTTGCATCCACAATATATGGACGAAGTTGTTCCGCAAGCTTAGGATGTTTAAGTTTCTCGTATACGCGGTAGTTAATTAGTTTTTGATTTATTTTTCCTTGCTCATACTCCTTCAATAAATTTGAAACCACCCTTTCTCGAAAACTATCATATTCTCGCACACTATCATTACTATCATGTTTAGGTATATCGCTCAGAAGTAACACATCAGGATCAGTGCTAAGAATTACCTTACCTATCTCAGGTATCATGGTGGCTAACCATGCAGCAGTTTCATGGAGCTGAGGAATCAATTTATCCTCAGGGTTCTTAGATAACTGCTCAGGGTCCTTAGATAACTGCTCAGGGTCCTTAGATAAATAGAAAAGACTCTGGAATAAGGACACAGAGACATTATGTTCCTTCAAATACCATGCTGCTAGAAACTCAGCATAGGTCTGATGAGACCACCCAATCCGCTTTTCACCATGGGATGAAAACAAGGCAGTATCTAAAACCTCTTTGATAGCTGGTTCAGTGATATCAAAATTTTTGCTATTAGCAACTTCCTCCCTAATGCAAAGATCCTTAATTAGAACTAGCTCATCTTTATATGGAGCAGAATCTGCATATTTTCCATTACAAACAGCAACTCGATTGGCAAAAATTGTAACAGCCGCAATCCGAGCAGCAATGATCAGGCGCTGGTCTGGATCGAGATCATCCATAGCACCTGAGCCACTACGGCTAGAATTACTTTCTTCGCATAAACAGCGACAGCCGTCAAGATAAAGTTCATAAATACTATTATTTTCGAGAGACTGATAACGACGCCAATTGTTCAGAAGAAAGTTTAGGGTGATCGGCTTGATAGCTAGGGGATCAAGGTTCTTTCTAGACACTTCTTCTAAGAAAGCGTCTGGATCATTAATTTCGTTAGCTTCTGCTGCTTTAACAACATCTTTACGACGAAGTGGAACTAGCTGATATATTTTTATGGAATCTTCCCCAAAAAGTTCCTTGAGATCTGTCTCAAGATCAGATGGTAATACCGCTGAGCTACAAGCAATCCGAAGAATTAAACGGTTAACATGCTCTTTATAATCCTTAAGCTCATCAACTAAAATTTCTGCCAGTGAAATTTCTGCCAGTCTTTTTAGTCGTAAAAGGCATTTATCAAAACTATACAAAAATATGTGGAGCCGATGGCTGCCCGATTGCCACCTAGTAAATTTATCGCTTTTAAACAATTTCTGAGTTAGTTCATCTTTCGTCAAAACTGATCGAAGATTAAGTGACAGGATTTCATCGTCTGTATTTTCAAGCTCAGCAGTAAGCTTCTCTTCTTCCTCCTTCATGGCTTGAGTCTTGCCGATGCCTGGTTCACCGAGGAGTATTAAGCAGGGTATTTCAGAAATTTCTCTAAAGGTTACCAACTTAGGATTGGGATTGTAATTGTAACCCTTGACCGATTTAAGGTCTGGATCGGATAAGTAACCATCATAGTCTAAATAAAAGCGATCAGAGGGAGCACACCAAAATCGCTGCCAGTTATAAATCTGATTCGACATGCTGTAGGGTTTACAGAATACACAAGGCTTTTTCTATGATAACTAGAAAAATCTCTAGCAATCCGTGTAGCAATTGTGATAGTTTTTGTTCCGTACTCCCTATTCCCTATTCCCTTTTCTATACCTTACCCAATTAAAGTCCGCTACATTATATCATCTTATTTATAAAATAGCCTTTAACTGTGCCACTTTTCAAAGTGACCTAATTTCAAAACAGCTCCAAAATCTATCATGGTAGAAAATACTCTAGTGTGCAATCTCTACCATCCACATAAAAGACACACTTGTGCAATCGACACAAGACTAGACCAGGCTGCATTTAAACCAAAAACTGCATTCTACCAATCGTTTTTCTCAATACATTGGGAATTGTTAGAGCAATTCATAACAGTTATGCCAAAGGTATTTTCAGCAAACCACTGTAAGCTATCAGCTATCAGAGGTTGTCTGAGAAGTCTCATTTGCTACATTCAAGCCCCCTAAATCCCCCAATTTTGGGGGACTTTTAGCAACAAATTGATTCTTGTTCCCCCCAGAATTGGGGGGCTAGGGGGGCAAAATTCAGTATCAAAAAACTTTTCAGATATCCTCTCAGCTATCAGCTATCAGCTATCAGCCTATGCGCTACGTGCAATGGGGTTTTTCCCAGACTTTCAATTTTATTTTAAGCTGAACGCGCACGCGTGAGCTTTTAGCTGACCGCTGACCGCTGACCGCTGACCGCTGACCGCTGAGAGTTACCAATCAACAAAACGCGCTTCATCTAAAACAGGAAAACAAGTATGAAAATCGAAGCAGAAAACACAACTCGCGTTACCCTAGAAAATTACGAGGTTTTTGATAATAATAGTGCTTCAGGCTCTAAAGCAGTCAGAATCGAAGACATTGAAACCAACGGCATAATCAGAATTGACTGGACAGAAACTGATGGTGTTGCTGGCAAATACCATATCGGTATTGCTCACTTTGATGAAATAGATGGACAAGCCAAACTAACACTACGGGTCAACGGTACTGATGTTGACACCTATACTTTGGATAAAAACCTTGGTGGAGATGGACCCAACTCCGGTAACTATGTCGGTTTCACTGACTCTCTCAGCAATGGTGATCCTAATCCAAATCCTATCTTTAAAGATGTACAACTTGCTCCAGGCGATCGCATCGAAATTGTTGTAGAGGCAGATAGTCTTGATAATGAGACCTTCGAGTTAGGGCGAATTGACGCCATTGAATTTACCTCCGCTGAAGTGGATCTGTTCTGGCATAATTCTGAGACTGGCACCATGGGAGCTTGGCGGATGCATGGGGTAATGGGTACTGACCTAGATGAGGCAGTGACGATTCAAATGGAATCCGTTAACAGTGACTGGGAGATTCGTGCTGCTGGAGACTTCAACGGTGATAGCCACAAAGATATGGTTTGGCGCAATACTGCGAATGGAGACATTGGTATCTGGTTAATGAATGGTTCCCAGTTTCAAGAAGCAGTATCCATCGTCCCAGTCTCAGACCTTAACTGGAAAATCCATGGCACAGGAGATTTCAACCGTGATCAGCAAACCGATCTGCTGTGGCGTAATGACTCCACTGGGGAAAATGCAGTTTGGCTGATGAATGGCACTGAGCCGAATCGAGGAGTACTAATCCAATCAGAATTAGCCAACAGTAAATGGAAGATCCTTGGTGCCGGAGACTTTGATGGAGATAAAAACGCGGATGTTCTCTGGCTTGACACTGAAAACCAAAATGTTTACTACTGGCGCATGGCAGGTACAGATTACATAGAATCAGTGTTCGTTAATAATGCACCCCTTGACGACACCTGGAAATTTCAAGGAGTTATGGATTTTGACAAGAATGGTTACGATGACATTTTCTGGAGCAATACTGTTGATGGCAAGACAGGGATGTGGATGATGAATGAAAATGGTTACGACCGACCAGTAATCGCTGAGTCGGTAGATTTGAGCTGGGAAGGCCATGCCTGAAGTGACCTGTGTTGAGCGTTGATACTTTGTTGAGTCTAAACAAAAAGCGCTCAATCAAATTATGCGTTCGCGTAGCGTGGCCTACGGCCAATCGCACTTCTGAGTTGCTGCCGTTTACAATCAATTAGTGACACACCTTAGGGGCGCACCAGATGCGCCCCTAAGATTTATTTTTATTCTATAGCGTTAGTGATATAGGGTAAACCCAATGAAAATTGCGATCTTATCCCTAGATGCTACCTTGTATTCTACCCGACGCTTGAAGGATGCTGGGGACAAGCAGGGTCATGAAATGCGGGTGATTAACTATATGTGCTGTTACTTGAATATTACAGCTGACAAGCCAATGGTAATGTATCAGGGCAAACCCTTAGATGACTTTGATGCCATTATTCCCCGGATCGGCGCATCACAGACCTTCTATGGCACGGCCATTGTACGCCAGTTTGAATTGATGGGTGTAAAGAGTGCTATTCCAAATCAGGGAATTTCCCGCTCCCGTGATAAGCTACGGTCTCTTCAGATCCTTTCTGCTGAAGGTATTGGTTTGCCCGTAACTGGCTTTGCCTATTTAACCGAAGATATTGACCACTTAATCGAGATGGTAGGTGGTGCTCCTTTGGTGATTAAACTATTGGAGGGTAGCCAAGGTATTGGGGTAGTCCTCGCAGAAACCCATCAAGCTGCCAAGTCCGTCATTGAAGCCTTTCGCGGTTTACAAGCCAATATTTTAGTCCAAGAATTTATCAAAGAAGCAGGGGGTATGGATATTCGTTGTCTTGTGATTGATAGTAAGGTAGTGGCATCAATTAAGCGACAGGGACCAGAGGGGGAATTCCGCTCGAACCTACACCGAGGGGGAACAGCGGAAAAAATCCAGTTAACCCCTGAAGAGCTTACCACAGCAATTCGTGCTGCTAAAGCCATAGGATTACCCATAGCTGGGGTAGAGCCATTGTCGATTGTGTACTCGGCCCGGTCCGCTTCG
>NZ_JAAHIG010000386.1:0-8030 GCF_010692305.1 Moorena sp. SIO4G3
TTCTCACGCGTTACTCACCCGTCCGCCACTCCCCCGAAGGGGCGTTCGACTTGCATGTGTTAAGCATACCGCCAGCGTTCATCCTGAGCCAGGATCAAACTCTCCATGGTACTCAAGTTGTTTTTTTTCTCTTCACCGGACTCTCAGTCAACCCTTACAGTTAACTTTGAACCAGTTCGGAATTTTAGGTTTTAGTTTTGGTCAATCTGTCCTATAATGAGTTCAGATTAACCTGAAAATTTCTTGACGAGTAGCGACCGTATATTGGCTCTCAAACTATAGATTTTTCTTGGTTCGGGGCGGTGCGGTGCGCTTGGCTTTCCTCATCGCCATTTACTAATGTAAAGGGTAAAAAAGCGTTTGTCAACCTAAACCCGAAACTTTTTTGGGGATAAATCCTTGAAGCCTATATATGGCAATGGTTTGGTAATTTTAAAAATTTTTTTTTGACTCCATTTCGGAGGTCTGATCACGGGAAGAGGGTGAAGCTTACGGAGGTAGGTTCGTTAGAGTTGGGTCGGGAGTCGGGAGTCGGGAGCGGTGCTACCCGTGACGAATTTAATTCGACGAGTGTAAGCGCACGCCCTGGGAGTCGGGAGAATTATTTCGGGAATTCTTGTATATCTTAGATACATACCTGGTGACGGGCTTATCTGTCGATCCTGCCTGTAAGTGCGGATTGGGATAACTGCTCCGATGCTCCTGAGTGAAACGGAAAATTTACCTGGATTTACGGTAATTGTCCAGGATTAATCGGTAAGTAGTGGCTGTTCCCATTCAGAGGCAAGATTAGTGAAGAGCCCTTTGCACTGGCACCATGAAATCCATTGTTGAACAACTTACTAAACTAGCTCTGACAAGGCATTTGCGCCAGAATAAATTATAGGGATGCAAGGTGGTCTTGGGGAGAAAATGGCTTTATTACAGGGTTTAACCCATTAGCAACTGGCCTGGTTTCCACGGGGCTGGAGAGCGATGCAGAGGTGCGACCCGTGGCGAATTTAATTCGCCTACGGAAAGCGCACCTAAGCCTTCACGCGGGGGTTCCCCCCATGAGCGACTGCATCAAGACAGGTCCGTTTACTTAGTGTTTTTGTTCGTGCAGCCTCTCCAAAGGAGAAAGGAGAATCACGGCGTAACCTATATAGCCCCTCCCAACTCCCCTTTTGCATCAAGAAATGTCTTGGCCATAAGTTACCGTTACTAAACACTGGAGGTGTCAGTGAATTTTCAATCAGTTATTGCAACATTGAATCAATTCTGGGCAAAACATGGTTGCTTGATTGCCCAGTCCTACGATACAGAGAAAGGAGCAGGGACCATGAGTCCTCATACATTCTTGAGAGCTATTGGTCCAGAACCCTGGTCAGTTGCTTATGTTGAACCATGCCGAAGACCCACCGATGGACGCTACGGCGAAAACCCGAATCGCTACCAGCACTACTACCAATACCAAGTACTGATCAAGCCGTCACTGAATAATATTCAAGACATTTACCTAGATTCCCTCAAAGCTTTAGGGATTTGTCCTGAAGACCATGACATTCGGTTTGTTGAAGACAATTGGGAATCTCCTACCCTGGGGGCTTGGGGAGTTGGCTGGGAAGTCTGGTTAGATGGCATGGAAATTACTCAATTTACCTACTTCCAACAGTGTGGTGGCATTGATTGTCGTCCTGTACCCATTGAGATCACCTATGGTTTGGAACGATTAGCGATGTATCTCCAGGAAGTAGAGGCTTTTACTAAAATCCAGTGGAATGACCAAATTAGCTATGGAGATGTTCACCTTCAGGGAGAAGTTGAACAATGTACTTATAATTTTGAATCCTCTAACCCAGATTTACTGTTCACGCTATTTGGTCTTTATGAGCAAGAGGCAGAACAACTCAGCACACGAGGACTTGTTATGCCTACACTAGACTACGTTCTGAAGTGTTCTCACACGTTCAACTTACTGGACGCTAGGGGTGTGATTTCAGTGACTGAGCGCACTCGTTATATCGGTAGAATTCGCAATCTAGCCAGGCGAGTGGCTCAACTCTATTTGCAACAACGGGAGATGTTAGGGTTCCCGCTCAATAAACAGACCATAGCTTGAATCTAGAACACAAAAAGATGGAAAACACCTCCCGTCTCTATAATAAAGCCTATCGGTATTAGGGGTTTTGGGAGCCTGACAGGACACGGATGTCGCGCCAAATTTGAGTAGCTGCTAATGCTCCATCGGCAGCAGCAATGACAACCTGATTCAGTCCTACCTTTAAATCACCAATGGCAAAGATACGAGGATGGGAAGTGCGGGCCATCTTATCTGTAACCAGATTCCCTCCCTTCTTCTCCAGATCAAATGTGTCTAGATATTCGGCATGGTATTTGGAGCCCATGGAAATCAAGCCAGCTTCCAACTCAATTACTCGACCATCAGTTAATTCCACTCCAGTCATCTGATGGTCTTCCCCTAAAAATTGCTCAACTGGGATTTCTATGATTTCATAACCCTGTTGTTGTATTTTTTGTCGCAATTCATCGTTTACCTCGAACAATCCTTGGGTAAATAAAGTAATTTCAGAAGTAAACCAACCCAGAGGAAAAACAACTTCCGCATTACCTGCAGTGCTGGCAAATACCCCTACCTTTTTATCAGCCATTTCATAACCATCACAAATCAGACAGACATGGAGGTTATAACCTGCGTATTCATAGACATTTCGCATATTCTCCAAGGCTGGTAAATAGTCAATAATCCCACTATCAGCAATCAGGTATTTAGATCGAAAGGTATAGTATTCACTATTGTTTCTACCGACTTTTACTCGCACAGCAAAGGTTTCACCCTCATCAATTACTTCTTCGACAAAAGCATCTAGTGAATCGCCACCGATAGACAAATAATGCTCTTTACCTTGTCTGAGAACAGAACGACCAGGGGTATCGGGAGGTAAACCCAGGTAGTTGTGTAGTTCCTGCATCCAAAAAGAGCGCGCTTTACCTTTATCGATAATCAAAGTATTGAGTAAGTAACGCTGGAGATAGATTCCAGCAGAGAGACCTCCTGCGCCACCTCCCACAATAATGGTGTCGTAAATTTTGTCAGTGGATTCTTGAAGATTTTGTTTTTTGAGTTTCATGATCTTACCTCTGTAGTGATTTGGAATAAAAACTCTCAGGATGGAAGTTGAGGTTAATTCAAATGTCCTGTTTTGACGTAAATTAAACAGCCTTCTTTACTAAAGGGAGTATGAGTACTGCCATGAGGATTACGTATCCAAGTTCCTTTAGGATAAGTTCCATGTTCATCTTCAAACACCCCGTCAATTACATAAATTTCTTCTCCACCAAAATGACTATGGTGTTTAAAAACAGTTCCAGGTTCCCATTTAACTAGAGCAACATTCTCTGTACTATGAGTATGTAAGGGCATTACCTGTAATCCTTTAACTAAACCTGGAACCCAAGAATTGTTAGTTGTATCGATTACTACTCGCTCTTGATCGTCAGGAGACATTTGCCATAGTTTAACCAGAATCGTACAACCTGATTCACTCTTAGGAGTATGGCTTGAATCTACGGGATTGCGGACATAAGTACCAGGGGGATAATCTCCTTTTTCATCAGAAAATATGCCCTCTAAAACCATAAATTCTTCACCACCACCATGAGTATGAGCAGAAAAGAAACTACCAGTTTCATAGCGAACCAGAGAGGTGGCTCTGGCTACTTCGTCTCCATCCCTTTCCAACATCCGACGCTGTACACCGGCCATAGGAGAATCAACCCAAGGTAGCTCTTCGCTATAGACAACAACTCGTTGACTTAAATCTGCATGAATCTGCATGGCAACCTCCTGACATTATGTTTATTGTTGGAATCTCTAATTATTGCCTGAGATTTCTAGTAAGATCACCTGTCCGACTACTTAGATTCTTATTTTTTTGGGCGGGCTGTCCCAACCAGTGTGAGCCCGTGGGTGGTGCCTTACGGGACCGGCTGTCCTAACACTGGCTACCGATAAAATCAGGGTGAGCCCAAAGAGTGGTGCGTTACGGGGGGGACTATCTCAACGCTAGCTACGAGGCGAAAAATAAGGGCAAGTCCCCCCCTAACGCACCCTACGCACTGACTACTTAGGGCCATTAGAGCGAGCGAAGTTGCGAATGTAATTAGCAATCAACTCTAGATCTTCCTCAAGGGCAAAATGACCGGTATCTAGGATATGGAATTCGAGGTTTTTGAGATCTCGCTTGTAGGGATGGGCTCCTTCTTGCGGAAAAATGTAGTCACCTTTTCCCCAAACAATTAGGGTTGGAGGTTGAAACTGACGGAAATAGTCTTGCCATTTCGGGTATAGGGTCGGGTTAGTACCGTAGCTGTAAAACAGTTCTAATTGAATTTCTTTGTTGCCAGGACGGTCGAGCAAATATTGGTCGTGGAACCAATTGTCTGGAGCAATGGTTTCTGGATTGCGAACTCCATTAGTGTATTGCCACTTAGTCGATTCGAGGGTTAAAAAATCCGCTAGAACTTGAGCATTTTCAGGAGTTTTGTCCTGCCAGTAAGCCTTGAGTGGTTCCCAAAAATCTCGTAAACCTTCCTCATAGGCATTACCATTCTGCACAATCAGCCCTAGCACTTTGTTGGGATATTTGCTGGCTAGACGGTAACCTACTGGTGCGCCATAGTCCATCAAATAGAGAAAGTATAGTTGTAAATCTAATTTAATCGTCAACTTTTCGACGATATCTGCCAATTTATCAAAGCTATAGTCAAATTCATCAACCTTTGGCATGGAACTAGCACCAAAACCAGGATAATCTGGGGCAATCAGGTGGAATTCGTCTGCAAGGGCGGGAATTAGATTGCGGAACATGTGCGAAGAAGTAGGAAATCCATGTAACAAGAGGATGGTAGGGGCATTTTTGGAGCCAGCTTCCCGATAGAAAATATCAATTCCATCAATCTCAATAGTTTTGTGCATTGTGGTGTTTAGGTTAGTCATGATGAATACCTTCCTTGGTGATAATTGATTGAGTTTTTACAGTTCAAACTAGATGAGGAGAGCTTCAATTTGAGGGGAAAAGTTGAGCTAGTTGTTTCTCTAACTCCTGAAGGCGAGCTTCTAGGGGAGCTTTCATTTGGGCAAATTCTTCTTCTGAATAACGAATCGGAATATGTTGGGGACAATTCCAGTCAAATGCCTCGACTTTAATTATGAATACTCCTCCCAATTCTGCCTGATAATTAGGATCTGCTAATTGATTGAGCAGTTGTGGGTCGTTATCAATAACTTGAGCCCGTCCCCAAATCTTTAATCGGCGACGGTGAGCGTAATCCATCAAAAATAGAAAAACGCGATCGCTTTCAGACAAGTTACCGACACTGATATATTGGAGATTTCCTTGAAAATCCACAAAACCCAAGGTTTTATCGTCCAGAACTTTTAGGAATCCTTTGGACCCTCCACGAAACTGGATGTAAGGCCAACCGTTACTGTTGACCGTACCCATATAGAAACTATCCCGTGCAGCGATAAATTCTGTTTCTTTAGCTTCTAGCAAAAGAAGCCCCACATCTCAATGCGCAGCATGAGTGTTTAAAGTTACCGATAGATAGGGTCGCCTTTATGGTTAGTCGGTCATGGGTAAAAGGGTTAAAACTTTGCCGATTTTGGCGACCCTATCTATCGGTTTCGTCTTATGGGATGAATTTTGCGCTCTTATTGCATGGAATAAGGAAACAATTACAATTGAAGATCGTCTATAATAGATCTAGTAGGGAAAATAAATTAAGAGCTAACCGCCACCTACGTTCCTAAAAAATAGAACTTATTGTATGGTTCCGGTGCGGAGGGGCATCCCGTGTCGTTAATAAAGCTTGTCGAGTATCCGAACCGTTGGGTGGAGTTGGCAAGAAGCCCACACTGAACCGATAGGTCAGTGTGGGAGTATGTCACCAGTCAGAGTATCTGCGCTAATGCCTCGTTTGGCGAATTGGTCATAAATTTCCCGAGAGCCGTAGCGGGTTTGAGCGTTTTTGACTCCAGGGGTAAAAGCAATATTGGTAAATTGTCGTGCCATCAGAAATCCCCTTATTTATCTAGACCGGTTTTTATGTAGACCGGTCTGTATATTTATAGGTTAATAGACAGGTCTGTATAAAGTCAAGGATTTTCCGCTGATTTTTTTTGTAAAGTTTTGTTAAGCAGTGCCCGATAGTGACAGGACACTGAGGAGGGGAAAGTGTTAGTCTAAAATAGACAGACTTGTCTATTTAAATCGGATTCAGTAACCATGAGCAAATTGACTTCATCTCGGACTTCATCTCGTAAACCAGTTCGCGATCGCATTTTAGAGAAAGCCTCTGAGCTCTTTTACCAAGAAGGTATTCAGAATGTAGGGATTGATCGCATTATTTCTGAGTCTGGTGTGGCTAAGATGTCACTTTACAACCACTTTAAATCGAAGGATGCTCTGATTGAAGCATTCCTACGACAGCGGGGCGAGTCCTGGCGTGCCTGGTTTATAGAAACTGTTGCCCAACATAGTTCAGATCCCAAAGAGCGTCTATTAGCAATCTTTGATGTGCTTCAATTATGGTTTTCGGCTCCAGATTTTCGTGGCTGTGCTTTCATTAACGCTACTGTAGAGTTGGCCAAGCCCAAGCACCCAGGTTATCAGGCCGCTTTGGAGCACCAACAAGCGGTTTATGCCTATATTCTGGATCTGGCTCAGGCTGCAGGCATTACTGATCCTGAATTATTGGCTCGACAGTTTTTACTGCTTGTGCAAGGCTCAATTGTGGTGGCGATGATGGAGGGAAACTCGATAGCAGCAGCACAAGCAAAAACTGTTGCTTCAGCATTATTAGGGAGAAGGGAATAGGGAGTAGGGAGTAGGGAGTAGGGAGTAGGGAAGAGGAAAATGGGATACTAAGCATTGAGTCGTTATGCGATCGCACTGGTTTGTGGAGGGTTGAGGGTCAATCAAACAAACCGTTGCGTCAATGGTGTAGATTAAATCAAGATCAACTATGACCTAGTCAACTATCTAGTTGTCATAGCCACCAGCACTCCCAGTAATTCATCCACAGGTGTTAGATAGCGGTCATTAAGATCCACCATCGCCTTGCCTTCTGGTGTCAGAGCCAGGAATCGCCATACTTGTCCGGTCGTAACAGTTCCATATACTGTTCGCTCAGCCATTTCTGGCTCTTTTTGGTTAACCAATCGAGCTGCATACATCGTAGCCAAGCATTGAGGCAGTCCCTCATTAATATTTTCGTTTTTTGCCTCTACCACTACCACCACTGGAGCTTTGATGGTTAACTTATCTGGGTTGTCAGTAAGGATGAAATCAAAAAATCCAGTAAGTCCCTGTGCTGGGTCTACATTAAAGTTTTTTCCAGAAAACAGACTAATAGGAGGGTTGATGACTGTAATTTCACTTAAAATAGGAGCGATCAGATATTCAGAGCGAGCTTTTTCAGTATTGATAGCAGTTGCTAGTGGCACAAAGCGTCTGAGAGCTTCCTGAAGAAAGTCACTGGGGGAAATTGGGTCTGCTTGAATCAGAGATGGGACAGCTTCTAGCATATCAATCCCTAGAGAAGCTAGTGTGTCTAGAGATTTAAAATCACTATAAGACATTCACATCTCTCCTAGGTTTGAAAATTGACACTTGTTACTTGAAACTTGTCAAGGGTCAATTTTCAAGTAATACTTAACACTTAACAAGTAATAATAATTCAGCCAAATAATCGATAATTCCTGGAAATAATACCGAATTGTTTGGCTGCTCAAGCTCTAATTAATAGGTAATTAACCTGAACTGATACCCTAAAAATTACTAACTCAGAAACGCAAGGTACTAGACTTGGTGTAGCTTTCGTCCCCCGCCCCAAGCACGGTAGGGCTGTTTCAAACTTTAATAAGTTAACGATTATTGGAGATAGGGGGATAGGGGGATAGGGGGATAGGGAAATAAACTAAAATTTCCCGAAAAATCCGCCAATTTAGTCATTAAAATCTGACA
>NZ_JAAHIG010000387.1:0-7977 GCF_010692305.1 Moorena sp. SIO4G3
TCCTCATAGGCAGGGCTTTCACCTGCATCCGATAGGTAGTTAGACTTTTCAGGTTTTATCCTGCGCAAGTCCCCAACTCATACCCCTTCAGTCGCTGAAGGCTCCTAGTTGGAACGAGCCGCACCCAATCCAGTCCCCAATGGCTAATGCTCCCCAGCTTGTTGTAAGACTCAGAGCGAACAATGCCCAGCTTTTTCATTGTGGACAGCAACTCTGCCTTAACCGACTCAGTCATCCCTACTATGGGGACGATTTGAGTCGATATTTTCCTAGTTGCTCCTACTTTCTTGGGCATCGTTGACGTCTGAATCCTATACTTTAATCTAACTCTAGCGCTAGTAAAATGTCAATGTCGGTTTTATTCCGTTAAATACCGTATTATCCCTATTTAATGGCGTCTAATCGCGTGACTTTCCTTTAAAATATCCCAGAGCCACTGCTCTACGCGATCGCTCATGGCCTGATTAGAGTATTTAACTTCGAGGAGGCGACGGCATTCACGGCGGTCAATTTTATCCAAGTTTCCCAAGGCTTCTACCAAGCCTTCCACAGAATCGGGTTCTACCAAAAAGCCATTTTTACCATCTTCGATAATTTCTGCTGATCCACCACGGTCATAGGAAATGACTGGTACTCCACAAGCGAGGGCTTCCATGACCACAGTACTAAATGCTTCCACCCAATGAGGCGTCATCAGTAAGGCTCGACACTGGCGCAAGTATTTTTGGAGTTGATCAGTTCGGAGAAAACCCAGGTATTCTAGAGGGGCATTGGGGTAATCCTGGAGAATCTGCTCCCAATAGGGTTTATTTTGTATCAGACCCATAATTTTTAGTGGCGTAGCCGTGAAATCGGATGCTGCCACTGCATCTTCTAGGCCTTTTTCTGGAGAAATTCGACCCACCCAGCCGACCCAGGGTGAGGGAGAGTCACAAAAGGAATACACAGACAAATCAATGCCATTTCCCAAACAACGAAAGCGATTCTTGAAGGAAAATGTTGCCCCTTGAGCGATTGAATGAACCCCAATTGTGCCAGGAAAATTAATGGCAATTTGTTCGATGATCTGATCCATCGCCTCGGTTAATGAACCCATACTCACTAGGTGAGCAATGGGACAAGTGAAAAAGGGGGTTAGGTAAAACGGTAACCAGTCGTAGGCAAAGTTCACAATCAAGTCATAGTCAGTTTGAACTTGCCGCCCATAGTCCCACATATTAGCCAATACCGAGGATGGGGGGATGATAGTAGGAGTGTCTCTTGTTTGAGTTTGAATACTAGTTTCCAGAACACCATCAATTTCTACCAGAGGCATTCCCCAAGCTGTAGATCCTTTAGTTGCCACAATTGTGATCCTGTGACCCCGATTAATCAATTCCGTAGCAATGTTACGTACAGTCAACTCAACCCCACCACCTAAGCCTGAACCCAACGGACCAACTGGGGTGGAAATTAATAGCAATTTCAGGGAATTTAATTGGCTCATTAATTGAAAATTAACCCTGGCAATTTGATAATCAAAACGATAAATATAAGCTTTTAATTAATTTTGACTTCAAAACATTTATTACTGTAAACATTTTCAAGCACGGTAAGTAAAGCTGAGTAAACTTTTATTCTATGCTATTCCATTTTAACGGTTTACACTTCCCTATCATAGCACGGTAAGTAAAGGTTACTAAACTTTTATTACCTGTTATGAATTTCCCTAACTAGTCGCTATTATCTTGGTAATGGTTTGACGTATTTTCTGATGAATTTAGGTAATTTTGTGCTGGTGGCAAACTATCCAGATTCGCTGCAGGGCGAATTTTATTAAACTGATCGATTGCCCATGTTGCCGTTTCTCGCACTTCGGAATCCGGGTCATCGGTAGCGTGACGCAACATCTGCAAGACTTGATTTAGTAATTCATAAATTCGCGTTGCATCCCGAATCGCATTTTTCCGCACTTGAGCGTTGTCATCCTGCAAAGAAATGGCTAGGGCTTTGTTAATCGGTTTTAGGGTTTTGGTGCTAATTTGGGATAAGGCTTCCAAAATCAAGCTACGCTGCTTAGAATCAGAATCTAGCATTAAGTCCACTAGGGGCTTTACTGCCCTAGAATCACCCTTTTGGGCTAATTCCCAGATAGCTTGTTGTCGCTTTTTTGGGTCTGGGTCTTCTAATTCTGTGATTAATTCCTCGACGATACTAAATTTAGTCAGACGAGTGGTCTTTTTGACATGTAAGGAATCAGCTAATGACTGAGGTTGGGGATTGCTAGGATTGGCGACATCATAACTAACGCTATGGTTATCATCCCTTTGAAGACGGTGGTTTTGGGAGTCAGTTGACACTTGGACTTTGAGGTTATTGACTCTAGGATCTTGTAAGACATGATTTTCTGTGGAGGGCGCTAATTGTGAGTCTACGGGTCGTTTTGGTTTAGTCAACCACTTGAATAGGAAAAAAACGCCACCAGCCATGATGATGGCTGGGATAATCAGCCAAGATGACAGGCTCTTTTCCTCGGTAGAAGGTTCCGTAGTAGTCGGTTCGTCTGGGACTGATTGACCTGAGTTTGGAGCTGGACTCGTGTTGGTGGTTGTCGTCTTAGCAGCGTAGGCTTGCTCTAATTCCTTCCTAGTAACCGAATCAACAATACCCAGTTTTCTCAATCCAATAGATTCTTGGAATAAAGCGACTGCTTTCTCTGTATCCTCACCATAAACACCATCTTCAAGCCCATCGTAGAAGCCAAGATGCTTTAGCTTGGCTTGCACAAGAGCCACCTCTTTTCCCCGACTCCCTTTGAGCAGAATTGGCTGGTCAGTTTCTGTGGCAGAAGTGGGAGCTTGAGCGATTAGCAACGGGTCAGGGAGGTTGTTGGTTGAAAATGCGTTCGCGTAGCGGTTCCTAAGGAACATCGCTTTTTCTAATTTCACCGTAAGGCTGGTTTCGGACCCCCAACCTAGACAGTTCAAACAGGTAGCAACAAGTATGATAGACCAATAGCGAGTCATAAAATTAAACAGGACTCGAATGTGAACGCCAATTCTAACTTAAGCACTTAACACACAACGCTAAATCCCATGTGCTTTAGTCGTTCGAGCAACAGAATTTTGGCTCGATTAATCTCAATTGTATCAAATCGGCTTCACTGCTGGGTTTCTGGTAGCTTAGCACTACCTTCTTCAGACTCAGTTGTTGTTTTCACTGCCAGTTTTCCCCTCTAGCTAGCCGCTGTTGTTTGCAAGCCTTGCTTTGATCGCAGTTGCTATTTGTTCGCGCTGATTGACTAGATAAATGCTAAGCAATGTCACGCACACACCAGTCCACTGTAGAGCACTGAGTACCTCAGACAACACTAAATTCCCAAATAGCAGGGCAAATACTGGTGTCAGAAAGGTTAAGCTACACAGACTAGTGAGATTCCCCTTGGAGGCAAAGTAGAAGAATATACCGTATGCGATCGCACTCCCGAAAACAGTGGAGTAAGCTAATGCGATCCAGCCAACTCCATCAATATTCACCCATTGCTGGGATTCTATGACACTAGAGAGGGCAAATAACGGTAATCCTCCTAGGATCATATGCCAACCAACTGCAGCAACTGGGTCAGCATAGCGGCTGATAATGGGAACCATTACTGTTCCTACTGCCATGGAAAGGGATGCTAAGAGCATCAGCCACTCTCCATGATCAAACAGCTGTTCCCAGCTTAATTCTATAGCTTGAGCGTTGCCAGTAAAAAGGCTGAAAATCCATTGATCGGGCAAGCCAATCAAGCTGATTCCTACTATACCAAATCCTAGTCCTAACCAACCCCACAGTCCAATAAGTTCACCAAAGAGCAATCCCGATAGCAGGGCGACCACTAGGGGTTGACTATCAATCATCACCGAACCCAAACCCGCGCCAGTGCTAACCAATCCCTCGGCTAGGAAACCCTGAAACATTGCCCCATCCACTAAGGCAAATAGGCTAATCCACAGCCAGGCTAGCCAACCTTTCGGCTGGGGGCGACCCATCACAGTTGCTGCTCCTAATACTAAAACTCCTGCTGGTACTAACCGCACCCCAGCCATAAACAGAGGGGTTGTGTTAGGGATCACCCCTTTCATGGCTACCATAGCTGTACCCCATAGAAAAAAGGGGGAAATCAGCAGTAGTGACCCTATCGGTGGCAGTATTGTGTTGGCTTTTAGTTGCATAATCCTGATTTATGGTGAAGAACGAAAATAACCGACACTCAAGCAGCTGTCAGAAATTTAATTTAGATATTGACTTTACCGATTGACTTGGCTCTGGAGCACGGGGGCTCTGGAGCACAGGAGTGAGTTTTGGAGTTTTTCTAGCTTACTGAGTAACATACAATTTCAATGGGCGACAGCTTAAACGAGCTTTTCATATTTGGTTAAACACTTGTTTATTTATTTATTTTGAGCAGCTTAGGAGCTGATCGCTTTATAAAATGATGCAAACTATATATACAAGCTCCAGTAATCAGTTAAATCTAGACTAGATACTCACAATCACCTATGCCTTGGCCGTTTAAACGCAAATCTCTCAAACAAATTGCTCGAATTGAAATCACGGGGGCGATCGCTGGTGGTACCCGTAAACGGGTCCTCGAAGCCCTAAAAACTGTTGAAGAAAAGAAATTTCCGGTCTTACTATTACGGATTGACAGTCCTGGTGGTACAGTCGGGGATTCTCAGGAAATCTATAGCGCCTTGGTGCGGTTGCGAGAAAAGGTGAAGATTGTAGCTAGCTTTGGCAATATCTCCGCATCCGGGGGTGTTTACATTGGCATGGGAGCGGAACATATAGTAGCGAACCCTGGTACAATCACTGGAAGTATTGGTGTGATTCTGCGGGGAAACAATATAGAGCGCTTGTTGGATAAAATCGGTGTTTCCTTTAAGGTCATTAAGTCAGGTCCATACAAAGATATCTTGGCGTTTGACCGGGAACTGACTGAGCCGGAAAAAACTATTCTTCAAGAGTTGATCGATACCAGTTATCAGCAGTTTGTACAAACTGTTGCCCAGAGTCGCAAGCTAGATGTAGATGTGGTAAAAAGTTTTGCTGATGGTAGGATTTTTACTGGTGAGCAAGCACATAACTTGGGGGTCGTTGATCGCCTGGGAACTGAAGAAGATGCCCGTTGCTGGGCAGCGGAATTGGTGGGTCTTGACCCAGAGAAAACCAAGTCTTTCACCATCGAAGAACCCAAACCATTGTTGAGTCGCTTGCTACCGGGTAACCTTATGCGCAATAGATCTCAGATATCTGTTGGTATAGATTGGTTAGAGTTTGAACTATCAACTAGCGGTCAGCCCCTATGGTTGTACCGACCATAAGATAACATGGAGATTTGAGATTACACCAGCGCGTGTATGATCTCAAATCTCCCAGGAAAATTCGGAGGATATTACCTTGCACTGGAGAGTTAGAGCAATTCGAGGGGCAACAACTGCCTCAGAAAATACAGTAGCAGCGATTCGAGAAGCAGTGATGGAACTGCTAGATGAACTCGAAGCTCATAATCAAATCGACCATCAAGAAATTATTAGTGCCATTTTCACCACGACCCGTGATTTGGATGCTAAATTTCCAGCTGCGATCGCACGAGAACGTCCGAATTGGGATGATGTTCCTTTACTTGATGTGCAACAGATGCATGTCGAGGGTAGCCTAGAGCGTTGTATCCGGTGTTTAATCCAAATCAACACTCCTGTTTCTCAACTTGAAATTTATCATCCCTATTTACGTCAGGCAAAAAATTTAAGGCCTGATTGGACTTTAGCTCAACTCAGCCGTTAGTTGTCAGGTTATTTATACTAAGCATGCGGCTTCTACCAATTAGCCAGTGGAAATTTAAAGTTGTCATTATTCATTAGTCAAAATAAAATTGTTAATGGTCAATGGTCAATTAACAATTAACAATTAACAGAAACACAATTTTATTGAGTAAAATTTATCAATGGTCAACCGTCCATGGTCAACCATCAACAGAAAGATTTTCAGGTTGATTCCGTTTTTCTATCAGATGATTTGTGGTGGAAACGAATTCCTAAAAAGATGTCGTATACAAAGTTCCAAAAACTCTTTCGAGCCAGAAGTCCTAGAGATTGATCACAACCTTTTTCATCTAAAAGGGGTTTAACAGCACGGTAGGCGGGCTGATACTTGTACCAGGGTATCGTCGGCCACAGGTGATGAATTAGATGATAATTTTGTCCCATAATTAGCAGGTTGATGATGGGACTGGGGTAAATTCTAGCATTTTTCCAGCGATCACGTTCTTTAAATGGACGATGAGGCAAATAATCAAAGAACAATCCTAGGGCTATACCTACAACTAATGCTGGCACAAACCAATAGTTCATGATGTAGTCTAAAAAGCCGTATTGACAAGCAAGATATATGATGATGGCGATGAATAGACGGCTAAAAAACCACTCCCAGAGCTCATACTTACGCCACAAACGGCGCTTGAAAAAAAATATTTCGTGATAAAAAAAGCGAACTGCAATTAACCACAGCGGACCACCAGTAGAAACAAAATGATCGGGATCGTTTTCGGGATCGTTAACATTGGCATGATGCTGCATATGAACCCGCGTGAACACTGGGAAGGTAAAACCTAACATCAGGGCGCTACCATGACCCATCAGGGCATTGAGGTAACGGTTTTTGTGGGCAACATGGTGAGAGGCATCGTGAATGACTGTTCCTACCATGTGTAAGGCAAGGACATTAATGCTAAAGCAGCAAGCGTTAGGCAAATCCCAAAGCCAGTAACCACTGGTGGAACAGACCACCAAGATGATCGCCGCCACAAACATAAGTAACGTTAAGTTAAACTTATCCGGGGCACCCAGGAACTCCTTGGGTACTGTCAGCGGCTTGATGGCCTCCGACATACTTGTTTTTTCTCCTTTCTACTGTCTTTTGGTAGTATAAGGTAAAATGGCTAAATCATAAAGATTTGTTAAGATTAGAACTTCTAATCAGAAACTAAAGTCAATTTCAGGAAAATCACTCTCGTCACCAGGGGAGTCACCCTCCGGCACTGCTTGTGATACCCTTCTGCTTCTGCGAGGCACAGGGGTTTTCAACTGTGGAGCTGATAATCTTCTACAAGTTAACCTCTGTTTCAGCTAGCGATACAGCAAGGTAACAGGTGAGCAAGTGTGCTCAAAGGGAGGCAGCGCTAACCTATGGGCGTTTCCACGGGGCTTTCAGCGATGCAGCGGTGTCAAATCAATTACCTTAATGAGAGGAGAGGCTTGTCTTGATGCAGCCCCTCCCCACTCGCGCTTTGCATCAAGAAAGCTCGTTGGTTAAAACAAGTAGCTCGGTTACTCAAAATAATCCGGTCAATCCTATGGGGGGTTTTCAGAGCTACCTTCACGCACCAGACAGACTTCCTTTCGACTCACCATACAGATAAACGTCCTGTGAAGCTCCCTGGTTGAGTTCCGCTTCAATCAGGTTAACCACTATCCCTGCCAACTTCTCCAAGTTGCTTAAATCATCGGTTGGGATCGCCAAACAACGGAAATCAAAACCAGTTTCTCAATGTTGAGCCTGTACTGCCAACAGCTCACCCATTGGAACCATCTCTGGTAAATAAACAAATAGTGGATAATCACCGATTAGATTCTCCCGGACTCAAGAAACACGAACAACTATTAACGTTTGGCATTGTTTACTTTAAGTATTAAATATTATAGCAATCAACATTTTTTTGCGTAATCATAACGAATAATGCTTCATATATAAACAGCTTTATAATTTAATAATTAGGACAATTTTATTCTATTTATTCAATCTGAAAAAAACTATTTTTAATCAAAAAAATAGTAAATATCAAGGATAAAATAGGTAGTTTAAATTATGGTTATTGAGCAAGTTATTATTCAAGCATAAGTGAGACAATAACAGGGAGAATGTCACTTATGCAGCAACATTAGTACTAAGCTA
>NZ_JAAHIG010000388.1:0-7962 GCF_010692305.1 Moorena sp. SIO4G3
GGTGAAACATACACTGTGTCCCTGGAAGAATTAATATTTTATATTAATCAATTAATTGATGAAAACATTGACAGAATTTATCAGGGAAGTAAACAGTACATTATTGAACAATTTGAAAAGGATACTAAAACCTTTTTCCAAAATATTCAACAGTACTTAGGTGAATACCAAGACTTGATGAATTTGTCACTGACAACTCAGCAGCAATCTGAGGAAAAACAGGAACTAATGGTGAAACAACTCAAGAGTTTAGAAAATTCTTCTAAAGAACAAATCAACAATGTAACTAACAATATCGAACCTTATATAGACTCCTTATTATCTCTAAATCTCTAAATAATGGTTAATTATATAACACATCTTCAAAAACTATACTCTCAGTATCGAGTCCCCATCCTGAGGGATAAAGCTCTGATTGACCTAATAAATGGTATTCCGGTCAACCGCGACCTCATCAGCTATCGTCAGAACCAAGGGAGTCTGGGTCGCCTGTGGGACTTACTAACTGGCAGCGACTCCCAGCGCCAATCCCTCTTAGCTGAAAACTTAGTCGCTGGTCAAAATACACTGTACAAATGGGCATTAGGACTCACTCGTTCCGAAAATATTAGTCAAGTAGCACTGGCTGTTACCCAGGAGAAATTGCTGGAAGCCCGTGAGGCTATTCGCCGTCAGCAACAAAGGCTAAATATTCAACACCAAGAACTAGAAACCTTTTGCAAGAATCTAGCTCAACATGTTGACTCCCGTTTCCGGGAACTGAATGCAGAAATACATAAGATAAAAGTAAGTGACACTGCTGATAGGGAATTTAACAGGATAGTTGATGCCTGGGAAGCAAAGAGTAATTACAGAAACCTACCTTGGGTAGTACAGGTAGCCTTTTTAGCACGGCAGGTTTTCAGTGGTGCAGTTGCCAGCTATGAACTCGAATCTAATGATAAAGAATATTTTCGTAAGTGGTTCGTCGATCGAATTGTCAAGTCTCCGAGAAGCGAAGAGATCCCCGACCGCGACCATAAGACTTCTAATAATAACCCATTCTGTTCCCTTGCAGACCTTCTAGACAAAACTAGGTTAGACATGGCAGACAATGGCCGCACATTAGAATTCGCAGCGGCGTTGTTGGAGGTTCGATCAGTGCCGCGAGAGCGTCTTTTAAACACTCCTTTGCTATTCACTATTGGTACAACTCTGGAACTGGCCGCCCTCCCTGATGAAGCTAGACCACCAAAGCCCGCACATTCTGCAATTGGGCTATGTCGCGCTCACATTCAACACATCGACAAAAACACAGATCGAAGACAATTTGTCGAAACCATTGTGCACGAAACCGCTAATGACTGTATGGCAATCATGGCAACCCGTCCTGATATCACAAGTTGAGCTCTATGGAACACACAAACCCCCAATTTGGACTTGTACTAGCTGGTGGTGGTGCTAAAGGAGCATATCAGGCCGGTGTATGTAAATATCTTGCCGAAATTGGACTAGAGCCACAAATTATTGCTGGCACTAGCATCGGCACCCTTAATGGCGCTGTTCTCGCATCCAGTGAATCATTTGCGCAAGGTGTCGATCGATTGAATAAACTTTGGGATCAATTAGGTCAAAAACAGGTTATCCGTCCCAATAAGAGTGCAGTTCTTAAAGCGTTAAGCTATGGTGCTAAAGCTTTTATCCCAAATCTGAGAACGTGGTGGTTTGATTTCTTAGTAAAGATAGGATTGCCCGAAGACCACAACGCAATCTTTGACCCTGAACCTGTAGAAACTCTATTACGCGAAGCCGTAGACCCGGCTAAGCTGCGAAAAGGTATTGAGTTATGGGGAACAGTATTTCCAGCACTGAAAATACCAGACTTAGACTACGATTTACTGATGCCCTTAGTCGATCTTTTGCGAGCCCAAGCTGGTACATCTGCCCACTGGCTTCGGGTGCAGGATTGCCAAGATGATGAAACTCTCTATAATTTACTCCTTGCTAGTGCTGCCATTCCCTTGGCATTTCCTCAACGAGAAGTTAATGGTCAGTTCTATGTAGACGGTGCTTTGGGAGATAATATCCCCTTGGGAGCATTAGTCGCTCGTGGATGTACTTTCGCCATTGTAATTCACTTAGATAACGGAGAAACCTGGAGCCGCCACGACTTTCCAGAGCAAGCCATCATTGAAATTAGACCAGAACAACAAATCAATAAATCGAATACGCCAGTTATCGGTTTCATTGATAGTTTGCTAGACTTCAGCCCTGAACGCATCAAAGAACTCAAAGAGCGTGGTTATGAAGATGCCCAGCGTTGCTTGCAGCCAATTCTCGAAACCTTTATAGCGATTAGAGCCATGCGTACTTCTCAGGAAAAACTGGTCAAACAGACATGGGAGTTGCACAATGACCGACCACTATTGGATGATTAAGGGTTGTGATAAATAAAGGTTGACCATTGATAATCAAGGGAAACAACCATGCACCCCAAGAACCATCAACTGTCAACCTTTAACCAATAACTATTGCAATAGTGACTTCTAAACCAGCCACTTAATACTAGAAATTCATTTCAGCAGCTTGCACCTTCTCTACTTGCTTCTTCTTCAGAATTAGCAACACTTGAGATAGCATAATCGCGCCGATGAAGAGCATCAACCACTTAATCCGAGCTGGGTCTTGTAAGACCACTTCCACATCCCTTTGACCAAATCCACCAACATTAGGATCACTAGTCAGAGGTTGTCCTGATACTACCTTATCTCCTTCAGAGACCAGTAACTCTGGGCCAGCGGGAACCATATCAACTACAGTCTTCCCGTCTGGGGTCTTGATAGTGACTTCGTAGCCAACATATTCTTCAAAGGTAATTTTGGTAATTTCACCAGTTGCAGAGGCATTGAAGGCATTATTATTGCTAAGGTCCCCAGTGGGGTAAACCTGACCCCGTCCCCGGTTAGCACCGACATGAAGCTGGTATTTACCAAAATGGATATCTTTCTCAGTTCTGGGGTCAGGAGACAGAACTGGGAACACAATTTCTTGATACTCCTCACCCGGTAGAGGACCAATGATTACCACATTTTCCTGGTCTTCGCGGTAAGGTTGGTAGTACAGGTCCTCGATTTCTTCTTGGATTTCCTCCGGAATCCGGTCAGGAGGAGCAATCTTGAAACCTTCGGGTAACATCACCACGGCACCCACATTTAAGCCAGCTTTCTCACCACTACCATCGACCTGCTGTGCTTCTAGGTCATAGGGGATCTTAACCACAGCTTCAAATACAGAATCTGGCAGTACCGATTGGGGGATTTCCACTTCTGTCGGTTTCTCTGCTAGGTGACAATTAGCACAAACCAGCTTACCAGTAGCTTCACGAGGGGTTTCTGGAGCAGTTTGCTGTGCCCAGAAGGGATAGGCAGCAGCTGACTGGGGAACTGCCAGATCACTGGCAAAGAAAAGCGCCACAGCTGCCACAACCAAAACGATAGCTCTGGCAATCATCCCCTTGCCACGGTTAACCATCACCGATACATCAGGTGTTCTCATCACTAAGCCAAAAAACTCAAAAATTGGTAATTTAAAAATTGCAACTTGTTAATTGCTAATGGTTGATTAGCACTAGTCAATTAACTAAGAACTAAGGACTAAGGACTAAAGCAATTAACTCCACCAGGGGTTTTCACCAGTGCGGAAGTCAGTTTCTTTCCAGGTGCTGAAGACTAGGGTGTCGTTTTCTGTTACGGTGGCATGGGCCAAAGCTAGAGACAAAGGCGCTGGTCCGCGCACTACCTTGCCAGTATTGTCATACTGAGATCCATGGCAAGGACAGATGAACCGGTTCTTGCTAGCATTCCAAGGCACAACACAGCCTAAGTGAGTGCAAACCGCGTTGAGACCGTAAGCTTCGAGACCTTGATCTTCAGTAACAATCACATAGGTGGGGTCCCCTTTGAGACCTTGAGTCAGGGTGCGATCGCCTACATTGTGACTAGCTAAAAACTCGCTGACCTTGATGTCATTGCCCAAAGCATCTTTAGCCGTGACACCACCACCAGACCCACCACTGGATGGGGGGATAAAATACTTAACGATTGGGTAGAGAGCTCCAACAAATGTGCCGGTAATCGTCCCAAACGCCAAGAGGTTCATAAATTGGCGACGCCCCATATCTGGAACGTCTGCAGAGCCAGAAGCTTGAGCCATAACTGAACGCCTAAAGGTATACTTTTTTTACAATTCTGGGAAAATTACCAGAATTTTTTGAACCCTGCTTTTATAACTGTAGTGTAATTCAACCACTGGACAGGGTTGCCCAAATCCTTGCAATATAAGGATTAAAGGCTTGAACTATAAGTATTATTACATTCTTTTACGCTTTATCATAAAGTTAAGAAGCGTTGTATTTGTAACGAAATGTAAACATTTAGTTAGGGCAACAGCTATGACAGGACAGGACTTGCACCAACTCCTGCTCAATAAGTGGGGACGCTCCTATGACATCCAGATTCGGAGGACTCAAGGGAAAATCTTTGTTCAGATTATGTGGAAGTATCTAGAGCAGCAATCCTTCCCCCTTTCCGAAGCTGAGTACCTAGAGCATTTAGATACAGTAGCCAACTATATCCGAGGTTGGGGAGGAGCCAGCCAGGTGCAAGAGTTCATTAACAAAACCCGTGAGCGTCCACGACTGGGGAAAGTGGTCAGTATTCCGATCGAACTAGGTGAGCGGTCCTCAGAATGGATGCTGGAGGATTTTTAGGGAGTAGGGAATAGGGAGCAGGGAGTAGGGAGTAGGGAGTAGGGAGGTGTGGGGAGTTTAGACAACGGCCAAAAATCTTGAACGATTAAATTCTACCGTTCCCGTAGCGTGGCCATAGGCCAAAGAAGTTTATGTTAAGCTGACGGCTGTTCGCGTAGCGTGGCCAAAGGCCTTTAGCTGACGGCTGATAGCTGACAACTACCCTAAAACTAGAGTTATTACCCAAGTGCTGTTACCTGACGCAATAATAAGGAGAAAACCAGGAAATGAAAGGACTCGACTGAACTGAATCAGCCACTAACTCGACCACTCCGTCCTTATTAATAATCCATCGATTAGCTTCAATAATTCTAGACGGACGTGAGTTACCTGAATTAGAAGCATTGGAAGCATTGGAAGGTAAGATAGGATTTTTCCGGCGGCGAGTTCTGTGGCGAGGTAATGGACGTAAATCTACCCACAGGGTTTCACCCCGAAGCGGTTTAGTGGGGTCTGTGGGTAAGCCACCCCGCCCAAATTGGGTAAATTGATTGCCATCATCGGTACCGCAACCAGTGGCAACTAGCAGTTTGGGATTAACAAAAGTTTCCGGTAGCTGGAATAATGCAGCGCTAGGGTCGGCGGAAGGTGCATTAATTTCGACAGTACCGCTAAAGGAAGCTCCCAGTTGGGAAGAGGCGGTAATATCACTATCGGGGGTTTGTTGTTCTCGAAATTCAGTACCAAAAATGCCTAAAGCATTGATAATCACTCGTCCGCCAAAGCTATTTTCAGCATTGGCAGTGATATCGCTATTTTCTAAGGCAACTAGCAAGTCAGTATCGATAGTAATATTACCGCCAGTAGCAGCACCTTCGGCATTGGTAGTGATGTTACTGCGATCGCCCATCAAGATCAGCTGGGAATCCAAGTTAATATTGCCCTTATCTCCAGCATTGACTTCAGCAGAGAGGGTAGCGCTTTTGTCTAATACAATGGACTCAGCAGTAATGTCGAGATTACCCGCCTTGGCATTATCCCCTGAATCACGAGCACTGACGGAAATTTCAGCACCATCGCGAACTCTCAAGTTGTTGCTGGTAATGGTCACGAAACCCGCAGGAGAGTTACCCTCTGAGAAGGCAGCAATGCGACTAGGAAACTTACCGTCCTCTGAAATACCAGTGACTTCTATGTCATTAACATTGAGCATGATATTCCCAGCTTCACCATCCCCGAAGCTAGAAGCAATCACCTGTCCACCATCGAAGATTTGTAAGCGTTCAGCATCTATGGTTAATTGACCGCCATTGCCAGTGGCTTCTGGAGCCACGGAAACCAAGACACCACTGACAGTGTCAGTAAAATCGACAAAAGCATCACTAACCTCCACTGACCTTGCCTGAATCCTAATACTGCCAGCATCCCCAGAACCAACCGCAGAGGCTTGAAGACGTCCCCCCTCTGCCACTCGCAAACGCCCAGTTTCAATCACTAGATTGCCCCCCTTCCCAACAATTTCCTCCCGAGTGGTATCAATATTTAGTCTACTCGTCAATATGCCGCTAGAGAATGTACCACTAGCATCAGTACCAATCACATCTACCGACTCTGAGGCGTACACCGTTATATTTCCGGCATCCCCATCTCCAGAAGTATCAGAGAAAAATTCTGCTCCATCACTGACAAGCAAACGCTCGGTTTCAATGGTTAAATTGCCACCATCGCCAGATTCCTCTGTAGCTGTAACGAAGGCGCTAGGACGTATACCATCAGGTGAGCGACCAATGGCTGAGACTTCGTTAGCTCTTATCGTTACACTGCCCCCATCCCCTTTACCCCGATTAAGCGAGTTGATCTGAGCGCCATTATGCAACTGCAAAACTGGAGTTTCAACAACCACCCTCCCGCCATTCCCAGTTGCTCCAGTTCTGGCATTGCTAGCGATTCTGCCCCTAGTTTCTACTCCGAGTATCACAGATTCTGTCGCGGTAATGGTAATCTCACCAGCATTACCGGAGCTGGAGGTGCTGGTACTTAGAGTACCCCCGCTCACCTGCAATTGTTTGGTATCTATCACTAGGTTGCCCGCATTTCCACTACCCCGGGCAATGCTTGAGACTAACGTTGATCCATTCACTTCCAGCAATGAGCCGATAGTTAAGGTAATATTGCCACCACCACCCGCATCAAAGCTATCGGTGGAAATTCTACCAGGATTGTTCAGTATCAATTTGTCGGTATTAATCGTTAAGCTGCCACCATTACCTGTCCCTCTCGATTCCGAAAATAAGCCGCTCCTGGCTTCTTCCATATTAGGATTAAAGTTATCGGAATTGAAAGGGTCTTTGGGCAACGAGACTCCTTCAGTGCCAAGGTTTTCTAAAGACACTTGCAAGGTGTAAGTGTCCCCGACTTCTGGTGTTGCGCCCTGGATCAATTGATTATTCCTAGCACCAGAGGGGAAGGCACCAACTCCGAGTAAGTAAACCCCTGGTTCAGTGATGGTGGTATCAATTAAAGAGTCGAGGGTTGAACTGCCAAAGCTTGCTATACTGCCACCGGCACCATCAGTGGTCAAAGAATCGTCATTGTTCTCTAATAATTTTCCTGTACCTTGATTAAATAGGAAAATCTCAGTATCTACGCTGCCGTCTTCCCTAGTAAAGCCATTGTCGATGTCGAAAATAGCTCGACTGTTGCCATTGGTGATACTGAAGGAGAAGTAATCGAATTGATTTTCGGCTGCACCCAAGACAGTGGTGCCATTAATAATCTGTTCTGGAGTCCGTTCAATGGAAACATAGGGTATTCCCCCAGGTCCGGATTGGGCAACGTTGGGATTCGGTTCAGTAATAAACTCCAGATCATTTAAGTTAAAGGGTTCTAAGTTCAACAAAGGATTAGGGACAAAATCCCGACTTTCCCCAGATATGGTCACGCTTTCGCTAGCGTTAATGGTGATATCTCCAGCATTACCTAGGTTGGTGGTAGCGGTGACAATCTTTCCGCCAGTTTCAAGCACTAAGTTATTGAGATGGAGTGCGATCGCACCGCCATTACTACTACTATTAGTAACTGTACCGATAAATCCCCGATTAGCTAGATTCAGTGACCTTTCGGAATTGTTGATGGTAATCTTGCCTCCCGGACCACTGGTGTCAACAGCAGAACGAGTCAGAATCCCACTAAATAACCCATCTTCAGTGAAACCAGAGATATCAATGGCACCATTG
>NZ_JAAHIG010000389.1:0-7908 GCF_010692305.1 Moorena sp. SIO4G3
ACTACATTGGAGCAACCCGAAAGGATAGGATATCTAGGAGCCGTATGAGGCGAAAACTTCACGTACGGTTCTGAAGCAGAGGTGCTTCCCTTAATAGGGGACATCGACTGTAACAATGCCCGGAGGGCAGGGAAAATCCTCCTTAAAAACCCAATCATCAACCAACAATTGGTGTGTGAACCCAGCAAGATCACAACTTGAAAAAAATGGTACGGCGGGGCACGCCGGAACCGAGTGAAACAGGAAAGCAACGGACTTTATAAGGCACTTTTCAAAAAGTAACTAAACGCTATCGCGAGACTGTGCCCGCTGGGTCTTTCGTGAACTGAACTAGATTCTTTGTCTTGACGGGATTCAGGTTTAGATATTGCCATTTGGACACGGAGGTTTAAGGCCGGTTGTAGATCTAGGAATCCCCGTCTTTTTAAAGCGGGGAGTGTCAACGGACAATTCGACAACACAAACTAGACAATTGAAGAAGGCTTGCGCTGAAGACAGCAGGAGTAACTAGCTTAATATCCTGCCGAGGTTAAAGTACTATGTATCATCTGCCCAGGCACTGATCCTACAGTGAGTGCGATTGTGCTACGCACACGCTACGCGAACGCGGTAATGATACGACCCTTAACCCCGGCCAAGTCTCCGGGGTTTTAGTTTGGTTATTTGTTATCGGTCAGATCTATGTGCTACGCACACGCTACGCGACCGACCGTTCAATACTTATCATTCTTGGTTGAGAGTCAATTAAAAATAAATAATATTTATTTTTATTTATTTTCAATTAACAATTAACCAGTTAACACTTAACAAAATGGGTAGAACACTTGACGAGAAAAAGACAATTGTGGCGGAGCTCAAGCAAACCTTGAGTGAGTCTCAGCTGGCTGTAGTTATTGATTACCAGGGGCTGTCGGTTGCTGAAATTACCGATTTACGGAATCGTCTGCGTCCCACTGGCACGATTTGCAAGGTGACCAAAAACACCTTCATGCGGCTTGCGGTGCAAGAAGACGAAAACTGGCAGCCGATGACAGAATTCCTGAGTGGTACTTCAGCTTTTCTCCTGGTCAAAGACGATGTTGGTAGTGCCATCAGAGCTTACCAGGAGTTTAAGAAAGCCGCCAAGAAGACTGAATTTCGTGGCGGCGTGATGCAAGGTCAAGCCTTAAATGAAGAGCAAGTTAAGGCAATTGCCGACTTGCCTTCTAAGGAGGAACTGATCGCGCAAGTTGCTGGAGCGATTAATTCTATCGCTACCAAACTTGCTGTCGGGATTAATGAGGTACCAGCCTCCTTGGGTCGCAGTATTAACGAGGTGCCAGCTTCTTTGGGTCGATGCATCCAAGGGATTGCTGCCAAGGAAGAAGGCAACAGCTAATACTCGGTTTTTCCCTTTTCTGAGATTTGTACAACACTCAAGTACAACACTCAATACATTAAACAATTCACCTAAAAGGAGTTATATCAATGTCTGCTACAACTGATGAAATTCTCGAAAAATTAAAATCTCTGACTCTGCTAGAAGCTTCTGAGCTAGTTAAGCAGATCGAAGACGCTTTTGGTGTCAGCGCTGCTGCTCCTGCTGGCGGTATGATGATGATGGCTGGTGCTATGCCTGGTGCTCCAGCTGCTGAGGCTGAGCCAGAGGAGGAGAAAACTGAATTTGATGTGGTTCTAGAAGAGTTCCCCTCTGATAAGAAGATTGCTGTACTTAAGGTTGTCCGAGGCATCACTGGTTTGGGTCTCAAAGAAGCCAAAGAGTTGGTGGAATCTGCTCCTAAAGCGATTAAAGAGGCCATTGCTAAAGAGGCAGCTGAGGACGCTAAGAAGCAATTGGAAGAGGCTGGTGCTAAAGTTACCGTCAAGTAATATCTACTATCATGTCTGGTTGACTAATTATCATATCCCTTCTCGGGTAATTGGTAATTGCTAGTTGAGGATTAGGGACTATTTGGTAAGTGATTAACCGGACTTGATATAAGTTGAATCAACCTATATTTTTGGGGAGCCGACGCAATCGGCTCCTTTTTTTAGAGTTTTGGTCAAAAAAATTGGCTAGTGTTGTCGTTATTAATATTTACGCAAAACTTGGCAATAAACGTGCTTATATAGTGCTATAGTAGGGTGCGTTATTAACGAATCCTACAGCTAGAGTTATTGTCTAACTGCTGGTGATGCGATCGCATACCATCCCCTTCGGAGGAATCCCGCCTAGGGCTTGAGAAGAGGCTGATTTCAATAACTCAATCCAGTCACCGAATCCAGTCAGTGAATCCAGTCACCCCATGCGGTAATTAACTTGACTGGTTGATGTGATTAATATCACACCTTTATCTAACTATATCGATAATAATGATTATTAGGGAAAATTATAAGATTAGTCAGCCAAGTCTTAGGATTTATAATTTCAGGGTAGCCAATCTATGGGTAATCAAGTATATCAGTCAATAAATATAATATCATCTCTGATTGACTAATTATCATATCCGAAATCAGGTGATTTGGAATTGGTGATTTGGAATTGCTAATTGGTAGTTGAGGATTACCCATTACCGATTAAGCTGACCCAACAATCTAGAGACTATTTCGGAGCGGTGGGATCCCAGCGAGGTTCCCAACTCCTAGGTCGCCGCTCCGCGAACGCCAAAGGAACGCGCACCAAGACAATTGATTAACCGGACTTGAACTAATAAATCAGTTTAGATCATTTCAGTAAAGCTGTATCGGTGTCTTCAGCTAAACGTTAGATGCTCGCTTTTTGTGCCGTGTGTTTCGCGTTTAACTATCTTTTACGTGATCTTTTACGTGCATTTGTGCTCAAACAATTCGAGCAGATGGGGCTGTCATCAGTAACCTATAAGCACCTCTTTGCAAACGTGAATATGAACTCGTTTGCCTATAAGCCTTAGGGTTGCTTTGCCAGTAAACTGTCAACCTCTCTATCCTAATTTAGCATGCCCAAAATAAAATCGACACCGCTTATCCTACCAGATGAAAATAAATTTCCAGATTGTCTGACGATGGAGCTTAAAGTTGAGCCAGTCTCGACAGGGATTTTTTCATCTCGCCAGATAAAGCAATTGAAGCTATACCTGACTATACAATTTAATGAACAGTGGGTGCAGATGCCATTCGGTCGAGTTAGGTTCGGACTCAAAGGTGGAGAACTCAGGCTAAGGCTGAAAAATGGCAAGATCCCTTTGGAAGCCCGTAACTTCAGTGGCTCATTTGACCCTGATGTTGAGAAAGAGAGGAAGCAGCAAGAGAGTAAGGAAAATCACAGTAAAGTGGAGGCTTGTTGGGATAAAAATCAACCTGGAGTTAAAGCTAATCATGGTGAAAAAAATACAGGAGGCACAACCGATGAGTTTCAGTTCATTGACCCTCAGATCACAACGAAGGGGTCAGAGGAAACTCCGGCTTGGGTTTTTGAGGTAAAAACGGGTCAACCCGTGTTTAAAGGATTACTCAAGGAAGTCGAGCTGGGAACAATAGATGTAATGGCAAAGCCGTGCTACATAGAAGCTACCTTTGAAGTTTTTAAGCCAGATGTTCATCTGACTGGAGCTGAAGGGTTGTGGTCTCCCGAAATTAGTCGGGAAAAACGTGTAGTCTTAGATAGAAAGATTGCCTTACTGCTTCTAAAGCACCAATTAACACCTTATTTAAGTAAAGTGGTACTAAAATATGACTAACGAACAATCTAAACCGATGACTAACGAACAATTTAACCAAGAGTTAGAAGAATTAATCAGAAGTGTTGAAGGCGCTAACACTAATAATTTTTATAAACTGGCGGAGATAGCTGACTTAAATCTTTATGAAGACTTGGCTAGAGTTGACTTAAGTGGGGTTAACTTAGAAAACGTTAATCTGAGGAATGCCGATTTAAGGGGAACGAATTTTAGGAATGCCAATCTGACCGGTGCTGATCTTAATAATGCCGATCTAACCGGTGCTGATCTTAGAAATGCTAATCTAACCGGTGCTGACTTTAGTGATGCTATTTTAGACAACACTAAATTTGGTGATAATTCAGGGCTTACTGAGGAGATTATATCTGCTCTCAAGGCTCAAGGGGCAATTTTTGATGATTATGAAGAATTTTTGCTTCCTACAGAAAAATTACATAATGTAGAAGCTCTCTGGAAGCAAGGTATCAAAAAAACCCTTTTGATGATAGAGGAATTGAGTGATAGGGATGTAGAATGGATGATTGCTACAGGAAGCAAGAAAGAAATTATTGCTAATACTAGGCTTATCGAAGAAGGGGAAGAGATTGATGCACTGTATATAGTGTCCGAGGGACAGTTTACAGTTTCAGTTGGGGGCAGAAATATTGCTGAATTATCAGGAGGTGAAGTAGTGGGGGAAATGTCTTTTCTAAAAGGAAGTTTACCTGCCGCTACTGTTACCGCTGTAAATGACTCAGTAGTTTGGTCAATTTGTAGGCAACAATTGCAGGAAAAGCTACAGAAAGATACAGATTTTTCATCCCGTTTCTATAAAGCTATTTCTATTATTCTATCGGATAGATTACTCGGCGGCCAATCTTATCAAAATAAAACTCCCCAAATTCAGGGCTTACCTAACTACTATGGTAGCCATAAAAATCTTAATGATTCGGCTTATTTTACTCATCATGCTGCACAACAAAAATTAGATTCTATAATCAAAGGATGTAGGAAAAGTGCTTGAGTTAAACCAAACTATTTACCACTAATAGCATTTCTCAATTCGGTGAGGTACTTTTGTCCTAGGTGGCGCAGAAGGGGTGCATCTCATGTTTGCTGTTTGACCCGGTGGGTGGAACGGGCATCTTGCCCGTTACAATCGGGGGGGCTTTACGAACCCTGGCTACGAGGCGGAAAATAACGGCGAGCCCCCCCTAACGCACCCTACGCAACTGAGAATAATTAGTTAATACATAATTAGAGGGAGTGATAAAATCATAACAAGGGTGTTGGACAATCCTAGTATTAGAGAATGGGATTTGGCGATCGCGTAGCCTCGCATGATTAATTTATTTCTCTTTTATTGCCGCTAAATGTTTTGAATAGTCGATCATGGCACCTAAAGGAATATTCATCATCACGTGAATAGTAGTCTTTAATCCAGGTTTCTAGAAAATCAAAATTCGCTTCTTGTTCTTTGGGAGTCTTATACTTATGAGGCTCCCATGGTCTGAGTCGATTGTTTTCTAGGCATTTTTCAACTCCAGGATTCAAAAATATCATCGCTGATGAATAGTTGGCGGCTATCTCAATTAAACTCCCGTAGCATCCTTCAATTATCCATCCAGGATTTTTTTGAATAAAGTCGATTAATAATCTCTCACTTTCCGTATCTTCCCGTCTTACTCCTGGTATATCGGGTATCCAAGTAATAGTATCTAGATCTAATATGGGTAAGTTTAACTCAACCTGTAATTTTAAGGCTAAGGTAGTTTTTCCTGCTCCAGAGTTGCCGAATATTAGTATCTTTCTCATGATAAAGGAAATAGACAAAAGGTAAGCATATACGCTACGCGCACGCTAAGCGAACAACCCTTAGCTATCAGCTATGAGCCGGGGAGCCTTTAGCACTACAGTCTTGCTCAGGGAATTAAGATTACTTTTTACTTTAAATCCGCTTCCCAAACACCAATGTAAATGCGATCGCTATTGTCTCGTTGAATCACACCCTGCAAGCTGTTATTGTTACCACTGGAAAATTTATAGGTCTTAGACTCGCCCTGATATACATCTTTCAGCCCCTGTTTAATGTCAGTGGAGATGTTGTTACTGAGCAGCTTGTTTAAGGTCTCTGACATGATTTCTAGGTCAACGGATTGGGAAAAGGTAACTTCCGTTTGGCGCAGACGCCCAGAACTCCGATCAAACAAATATCCTAGGTCTACTTGATTGGGGACAACGTTTTTATAAAGGAAAGCGCGAGTATTCCAATGGCCCTGTGTTTTCCTTGTGGGTTTGCCTAAAATATCTTTCACTACTCTTCGCTGAGTTCCTGGGGGAAATTTGGGAATAGCTTTGAGCTGAGCAAGATTTGGGTTATTGGTATTGTTTTCTACGATGGGTGAAGGTTCGGTGATAGGTTTCGGTGTCGGTGCTGGATCAGTTACGGTAGTGTCTGGTTGTGATCTCGATTTTGGTGTAACCGGATCAGTTACGGTAGTGTCTGGTTTTGATGGGGATGATGGTGTGACCGGATCAGTTACGGTAGTTTCCGGTTGTGATGGGGATGATGGTGTGACCGGATCAGTTACGGTAGTGTCTGGTTGTGATGGGGATGATGGTGTGACCGGATCAGTTACGGTAGTGTCTGGTTGTGATGGGGATGATGGTGTGACCGGATCAGTTACGGTAGTCTCTGGTGTTGATGGATATGATGGTGTGACCGGATCAGTTACGGTAGTGTCTGGTATTGATGGATATGATGGTGTGACCGGATCAGTTATGGTAGTCTCTGATTTAGTTTCTGGTTGTGATGGCCTGTTGGTCTGGGATTGTGATCTCGATGAAGGTGTTTCTGCTGATGAGTCTTGTGATGATAGGTTTTTATCTTGCTGTTCTTGAGAACTTGAGGTGGATGATGTTGATGTAGATTGCTCATAGGATGGGACGGTCGTAGAGGGATTCAAGAATTTGTTGAATCGCGAACCAAATGCCACCACAATCAGTAATATACCGCCTCCGATTAAACCTCCCTTTAAAACTGCTTTGTAACTATCGTTTTGTTTTACAGTGACTGGATAAGGGCCTTTAATAGTGGAGACTGAACCGTTGTTGCCTGGTGGTGAGTCACCCGGGGAAATCGGGACTGTTGCTACCGTCCCGTTGTTGCCTGTTGATGGGGCACCGGGAGAAATGGGAACTGTGGCTACCGTAGGTGATGAAGGGTCAGATTGGAGAGAATCAAGCATTTGTCTGACACTAATAAAGCGATCGCGTGGATGGAATCGAATCGCTTTGTCGAGCACTATTCCTAGGTTTGAATAAAGGGGTGGGGCATCTTCACGCCATAAAATCTCACCAGTCCTCTCATCTGTGTGGAATAGCTGTGGTATTTTACCCGTGAGCAAAAAAATTGCTGTCAGCCCCAAACTGTAGAGATCACTGCTATAGGTTGGGTGTCCTGCTGACTGTTCCGAAGACATATAGCCAGGAGTGCCAATTATAATTGATGCTGGGTGGGGGGTGCCAGAGTTAGTGACTACGGTACTCATTGCTTCTTTGACTGCACCAAAATCAATTAGAACTGGTACTCCATCTCGTTGGCGGATAATGATGTTATCTGGCTTTATGTCCCGATGAATGATACGGCGAGAGTGGACATACTCTAGAACTTTTAACAAACTAATTAGGAGTTCCCTAACTTCAATCTCAGTAAATTTTTTTCCCTGTCTGACCAGTGTTGTAAAGGTATTTCCTCGAATCCACTCTTGAACCAGGTAAAACTTTTCGGCTTCAGAGAAATAGGCATAAAGTCTCGGAATCTGGTCATGTGCTTCCCCTAAGGCTTCTAAAACAGCTGCTTCTCGTTGGAATCGCTCTTGGACGAGCTTGTAAGCTTTAGAATTATGAGCCAATGCCTTAAGTTGCTTAATCACACACCGCCGTCTTGAGGGCATATGGATATCTTCGGCGAGAAAGGTGTCACCGAACCCACCCGAACCTAGAGTCTCAAGGACACGGTAGCGATTGTTTAAGAGTTTTGCATTCATGACGGATTCAGGGACAATTGGGTTCAAAGTGTGCTCTTGATTCTAATGTTAAGCTGCTGTCCGATTGAATTGGATGGTTGAGCAATGAGTTATTGGTAATTATTCATTGGTCATTTGTGCATAACAGGAGACTGTGCTTCCTCAAAACCAACTCAGGACTGAAAACAGTTATTTAGCATCCTACA
>NZ_JAAHIG010000039.1:0-49701 GCF_010692305.1 Moorena sp. SIO4G3
CAATGGGGTCTCCCAAAGGGGTTCCCGTACCGTGGGTTTCTACATAACTAATCTGTGCTGGTTTAACCCCAGCATTGGCTAAGGCTTGCCGGATCACTGCTTGTTGAGAAGGACCATTGGGAGCTGTCAATCCATTACTCAGACCATCTTGGTTAACCGCTGAACCTCTAATAATTGCCCGAATATTATCCCCATCCCGGATTGCATCCACCAGCCGTTTCAGGACAACAACGCCACATCCCTCTCCCCTAACATAACCATCTGCAGCTTGATCAAACGTTTTGCAACGCCCATCTGCTGCCATCATCTGAGCCTGGGAGCAGATAATTGTAAACTCTGGAGAAAGAATTAGGTTCACCCCTCCAACCAGGCACAGATCAGATTCGCCTGTTTTCAAACTTTGGCAAGCATAGTGAAGTGCTACTAAAGATGATGAGCAAGCGGTATCCACAGCCAGACTTGGTCCGCGCAGATTCAACACATAGGATAAGCGACCAGGAATAATCGATGGGCTTGTTCCAGTTCCACTGTATGCATCTAAGCCAGGAATATCTCTGGAAACAAGCATATAGTATTCGTAGTTGGTAACACCAACAAAGACCCCGGTCTGACTACCAGCTAATCGTTCTGGCGCTATTCCAGCACTTTCCAAGGCTTCCCAAGCCACTTCCAGAATCAGTCTTTGCTGAGGATCCATCTGCTTAGCTTCCCGGGGGGAAACACTAAAAAAGTTGGGTTCAAATCCATCTATTTGTTCTAATAAACCAGCACAACGGGTATTCATTTTTCCTGGGGTAGCTGGTTTGGGTTCATAAAACGCATCAATATCCCATCGGTCTTTAGGTACTTGAGTGACCCCATCTATCCCATCATGCAGAAGTTGCCAAAACTCTTGTGGTGTTTTAACCAGAGGAAAACGGCAACCAATGCCAACAATTGCTATATGTGTTGAGTCTGAAATCATCAATACTTACTCAATGATTGAAAATACTTAAATCACCGGTTACCAAACTAGTAAATACAAATATTCAACGTTTTTTAATTGAGCTAACAAAAACGAGGATAATCCCAAATAATAATAACAGCAAACACTTGATAAATTTCTCAATATTATTTATTAACAATTACTTCAACAACCAATTAATTGGTTGTTGGTATCTAGTAGCATCAGGGGATGTTTATCCTTCCTGATTTTTTCAGCAACCGGGTAAGGGGCAAAATCTGGTCAACAAAATCCATCATAGAAAAGTTATCTTTAGAAATCAATACTGGTAATGTGTTTATTTTACTTTTTAGTCCACAACAGTAGCCTCAGTCTGAAGTATTTTCGGCTCTTTGTAGTTCGGTATCTCATACGGAGGCAGATTTGATCTCAACCCAGCTGTAATAGAAGTCGAGTCGAGAATAGCTTGTATCCTCAACAAAACAGGAAACCAAACTACATATCGAAACAGATCCACCTTCATATACAAAACCCAAAACAGGATAGCGATACCAAGGCTAGCACCTGCTGATAACTTCACTACCCAGAGCAGGACTGCTGCAAGCGACAGTGCGAGGACGTTTGGGTAAAAGAAGTCAAAGAAGATGAGATTCCTCAATTCAGCACCAAAGTGGTTGCCATAGATTTTTGCTACCCTTGCCGCGTAACGATCGTAGCCATTAGCGATCGCACCCGATCCGCGCAGGCGAAAGCGCAGAGGTATCGGCGCACCCAATATGTAAGCTTGTAGTTGTTTCCAAGAACTTAGATGATTGCCAATTCTCGGTCTACAGCCAATTAACTCAGCCATCTCCTCCATCCAGCGATCGAAGAAATAGACGTGGGGAAGGCGCTCTTGCATAGTCGGACACTCACGGGTGTGTTGGCTTGCTTCTTTTGTGATCAGCTTCTCCAGCTTCTGTGGTTCTGGTAGCTTGACTTTATTAGCAAAAACCTGGGCAACAAGGCGGGCTTGCATCTCTGCCATAGCAGGTATTGAGCCAATGGTTGGTCTGACTAAACCAACGAAAGCCAGGTTAGGCATCTCCGGGTGGAAACAACCCTTGTAGAGGTCTAGGTGTCGGTACTTCCAGTCGTTTGGTAACTTAATAGACAACACAGTCGGTTTATAGCCGGTGTTTACCACCAAAGCATCAACTTCCTCTCGACTGCCATCCTCAAAGTAGGCACTGGTCTCGTCAAAGCGAACTACCCTTCCCTTTGGTACAATCTTTTTGCTGTGAACCAAAAACAAGATATCATCTGTCGGTGCCTCAGGTCGAGTCAGGTTGCCGCTGATTTTACCAAACCGCAGACCAGGTTTTGTCCAGTGTTTGCCGTGCCACCGATATGGAAGCATTGCTTCTGGCAACCACTCTTTAGGGGACCATCGTAATGACCGATGGAAGCGTGCGTATGCTGGCTTGAAAATCTTGGGTAACCGAGTGTACCAGCTCATCCCAAAGGTAAGTATTTCTTGGTAACAACCCATGTACTGACCGATTGGCCAATACATCATCTGATCAATAGGATTACAGGTGAAAGGGTAAATACGAGGAAAGGGTGTATAAGAAGTTGCGGACACAACAGTTCTTGCTGCTACGCTGCTAATCTCTGAGTTAATACCAATACCACTCTCACCAAGGCCAGTGCATAGCACCCGTTTGCCCTGAAATGCTTCTGGTGTCTTATATTTGCTCCCGTGGAGAACCTTGCCCCGGAAGAGGTCTAACCCTGGCAAGGCAGGCATATTTGGTTCCCCGTGCAATCCGGTGCAGAGGACAACAAAGTCATAGTCCCTGTATGTGCTGTCATTAGTAACTACATCATACTTTCCGTCAGCTTTCCTCTCAATCGCGCGCACAGTAATCCCGCAACGGACACGCTCCTCCAGTCCAAATTTGTTGGCAAATGAACGAAGATATTCCATCATTTGCTCTGGGGTGGGAAAGTCTGGGTAATCATCTGGCATCGGATAAGATCCAAACTCCGTAATCCACTTGGAAGAGGTAAGAGTTGCAGTAGACCAGCAGTATTTTCGCCAAACGCCTCCTAAATCTTCCTCTTGCTCAAGAATGGTCACGTCTTCAATGCCGACATCTAATAGCTCCTTTGCTGTCACTAAGCCCGATAGACCAGCCCCTACAATTAGACAACGTTTATTTTCCATCATCGCACTTATATATCCTTCACCTCTTAGCTTTATTGATTAGCTAAATGCTGCGCCACTGCTTCTATGGTGGGGTAATCGAATAATAGCGTTGGCTCAATCTCATATCCTAGCCACTGTTCGAGTTCTCCTGTCAGAGCTATTGCTGTACTCGAATCCAAACCATACCGCTCAAAAGGTTTCTTCACATCGACCTTATTTGGAGCTATTTCCAGTAGTTCCGCTAGATAGGATACTAACCAGTCCTGAATTTCTGATACCGTTGACTGAGTCTTGGGTTCATCTTCAAAATTTTCCTGATTAATCTCAGAAACTAAAGGCATATGATCAGTTTCAATTTTCATGATTAAAAACCTCGTTATTTTTAATTTTTATTGTTTTTTATAGACAAAAATAATATAATCCACAATACTTAAATACTTATTATGTAGTTTTTTTACCCTCTACCATTTCTGGGGTTGGCACCTTAACATTCCAAGCTAAACCAACTAATTGAAGACAGCGAATTATCCAAGAACCAAAGTCAATTTGCCACCATTGCAGACCGAACCTAGCTGAGTTAGGAAAAGCATGATGGTTGTTATGCCATGCTTCTCCAAAAGTAGGTATAGCAGCCCAGATCTGGTTTCCACTTTTATCTCTAGTATCAAAGGGCCGACTGCCAATTGTATGACAACTAGAGCCAATGTACCAATAAGCGTGATGTACTAGGAAAAGACGCAGGAGTCCTCCCCACAAAAACCCTTTGAATACTCCCAACCAAGTCCAGGTCAAAACTCCTCCTAATGCAGCCGGAATCGCTAGACCGAGAATAACCCAAGTGAGATACTGTTGATTGATTTTGAGCAGGATAGGCTCTCGTAAGATATCCTTAGCAAATAGACCATAATTGGTCAATTTACTGTTCATCATCCACCCTAAATGGGAATGCCATAGTCCATGAAGTTTACTCAAGCTTTTCTCTTCGTGGAAGTGAGGTGAATGAGGATCCCCAGGCTGGTCACTATATTGATGATGACGTCGGTGAGTAGCTACCCAATTGATCACGGAGCCCTGAGCTGCCATAGAGCCAAGGATCGCAAGGATAATCCTGATTGGTGGTTTTGTCTCGAAGGCTTTGTGGGAAAAGTATCTGTGAAAACCGACAGTTACTCCGGTAATCGTCAATATGTACATCACAACCAGAAGACCTACCTCAACAGCTCCGATGCCCCATTGCCAACAAAGTCCCAGCGCCACTGAGGAACCAACAAAAGGAACTACAATAGTGGCAAAAGCAAAGTTCCATTGCCGTTTTTGCAGGTGTTCATTGTCTATGGTTATTCGCGGTTTATGGCCTGAATGTCTAGTAGAAGCGACGTCAGTGCTGCTATTGGACTGTATTGACATTGATCTGCTCTGTCCTAGTTAGTATATCAAAGAAAAATATCAAATAAAAAAGGATAATTGTTAGCTATCATGCTTGATCTTTTTAGCCAAGACCATCTCAACTGTTGGCCTCTTGATATTCCACACCAAACCAAACTTTTCCATAAGGCGCAGAACCCAGCTACCTAAGTCTATTTGCCACCATTCCAGTCCATAGATAGCTGAGGAAGGAAAGGCATGATGGTTATTGTGCAACGAGATTCCTATGCTCGGAAGCATTAGCCAGATGTTATTAGCACTGCGATCGCTTGTATCAAAGGGACGACTTCCATAGACATGGGCGATTGAGTTGATTCCCCAAATAACATGATGAACCAACAATATCCGAATCAACCCTCCCCATAGAAAGCCTTGCAGTGCGCCCATCCAACTCCAGGTAATTAATCCACCTAGCACAGTGGGAATGATTAGACCCAGCATTACCCAGATCAGGTATAACTGATTGATCCTGGCAATCAGAGGGTCTCGAAGCAAATCTTTGGCATAGATTAAAGGATTTCTAAACTCACTCTCGAATAGCCAACCCACATGGGCATGCCATAGTCCCCGAAGCCAACCAAACTTTTTTCCTTTGTCAAGGTTGGGGGAATGAGGATCTCCTGGCTGATCGCTGTATTGGTGATGGCAGCGATGGTGACATACCCAGTAGTTAACCGGTCCTTGAGCTGCCATAGAGCCAAGGATAGCAAGAGTAACTCGGATAGCAGTATTAGTTTTAAAGGCTCCGTGGGAAAAGTAGCGGTGAAGACCTACTTCCACACCGAACATGGTCAAGGCATACATAATCACCAACAATACTACTGCCACAAAACTAATACCTGCTTGCCAAGCTAGTCCGATGGCAACAAGTAAACCCAGAAAAGGAATTAAAACATTAGCAAAGGCAAAGCGTCGTTGCAGTTTTTGGAGGTTTTTGTTTGTTATCGTTATATTATTTGGCTTATATGAACCTGTAAACGGCTCAACTATTTTAGTTTTATCTAACTGATTCAATTTTTTTAAACTCCTACTTACTGCGTTTTTATTCACAGCGAGTTGATATCAGTTTCCAACTGGTGAAATTTGGCTTTTCCTGAAGACTTTCCCTGCCACACCATTTAAACTTCCAGTTAGAAACCCAACACGGCAGTTATAGCGCTGAATTTTACCACTGGAAGTTTTGGGAATACTCCCAGGTTTGATCAGTGCCACATCATAAACCTGAAGTTGATGCTCAGATGCCACTGCTTGGCAGATATTTTCCACTACCTCATCCACATCTAGCTTTTGCCAGTAACTGCGCTCTACCTCCTGGACAACTACCAGTCGCTCCTCATTTCCCAACTCCACTGTAAAAGCTGCTCCAGCACTAGGTCTGAGCCCCTGATGACTCTGCTCTACAGTCAGTTCAATATCTTGGGGATAATGATTGCGACCGCAAATGATAATAATATCCTTGAGGCGACCTGTAACAAATAGTTCTCCATTGTTTACAAATCCTAGGTCTCCAGTCCGCATAAAGGGACCGTGTCCTGTATCTCCTATGTAACCATGAAAGGTCTGCTTTGTTTCCTTTGGTCTCCGCCAATAGCCACCAGCTACACTGGCACCTGATACCCAAATTTCTCCTACTTGATTAGCAGGACACAATCTTAAGGATTCAGGGTCAACAATCGCGATTTTTTGCTCTAACCATGACTGGCCACAACCTACAACCTTACGGACACCTGTCACCTCGCTACAGACCGGTATTACTTGGTTTTGCTCTAGTGCTTTCCCCGACCCTGAACAAATAATGGGTGGCTGTGTTTTCAACCCCCCAGACACAAATAAAGTGGCTTCTGCCATACCATAGCAGGGGTAAAACGCCTCTTTGCGGAAGCCACAGGGGCCAAATTTAGCAGCAAACTGCTCTAGGGTCTCGGCACGGACTGGTTCCGCTCCTGTAAAAGCCACATCCCAGCTGCTCAGATCTAGAGTAGCCAACTGTTCTGGTTTAACCTTGCGAATGCACAGATCGTAAGCAAAATTAGGGCCACCACTAGTGGTAGCTTTGTATCGGGAAATCGCTTTTAACCAACGGATAGGCGTCTGCAGAAATGCCAGGGGTGAGAGCAGAATACAGGGGATCCCCAAATATAAGGGCTGAAGCACGTTGCCAATTAGCCCCATATCATGGAATAGAGGCAGCCAACCAACAAAAATGGTTTGTTCGCTATGTCCGAAGGCGTGCTTAACCATCCGCTGATTGTGTAGCAGATTACCGTGACTTACCATTACTCCTTTCGGTGTCCCGGTAGAACCGGAGGTGTACTGGAGAAAGGCCAGGTTACTGCTGTCTAGGGTTGGTTCAGACCAGTCTAACCCTTGGTCGCGATCGCATTTATTGGTAGCAAGCAGGTGGAGCCGAGCCAGATCTGGATGCTGGGCAAAGCGACTGGTTAACTCGGTCATAACAGATGTGGTAGTTAGGGCAAACAACGCCTCTGCATCTGATCCGATCGCTAACAACCTAGAGAGATTGCGACTGCGTCGGGGTGGTGGATAAGCGGGCACGGCAATTACGCCAGCGTACAAGCACCCTTTGAAGGCAGCAATGAAGTCTATACCTGGTGGATATACTAGCTAGCAAAGCTTGTTCTCCCGTTACCCCCAGAGACGGCAACTGACAGGCGATCGCCTTTTAGCCTTGGTCTAATACCTCATAGGTGATACGATCAGTTTCTTCTTCCCCTTTTTCATTGAAGGTATAAGGGATTTGATCAGGCTGAGTTAGGGCTCTATAACGCAACAACTCTACCAGATTGGAAAACTTGTCATAAAGGTCTGAACATCTCATATTTCGCCAGTTTCAAGCTCCTTTGTAAATAGCGTTTTTTAACGCTGACTTGCTTCCTATCAACAGTTTTTTAACTGTTTTAACTGTCGTTAGGTTTTCTTATCAATGAGACTCACCGAATCCAGCACCAAAAAAACTCTAGCACCAAAAAAATTCACTTTCAATCCTAATTGGAAGTAAATTCCTTCCCGACTTTCGCCCAACAACACTAGCTATATAAAACTAAGTACTCGGACATAAGTTTTTTTAACACAGTTAAAAAACTTAAGGTCTGAAGAGCTTATATTTACAAAATTACTTTTACTTTTAAAATAGCGTTTTTCAAGGCTTTACTGCTCCCTATCAATAGTTTTTCAACGGTTTTAACTGTAGTTATGTTTCTGCTCAATGAGACTTACCGAATCAACAACACAAAAAACTCTATCAAAAAAAAAAAAAATTGTCAACCCTAAACTTTATTAAGAAATTTGAAGTTTCTCAAACCCTTTCTGTTCCATGATCCCAAGCTCCTTCCAAGTCTTAACAGTTAACGTTAATTGTTTCCGACTACTTAGCTATAGAAAAAGAACATTTTCAACTAGACTCTCCCAACTCCTGATTGGATCTGATCAGGATTTCTGGGAAAACTTAGGATAAGATGCGAATGGAGATCAGAGGATTACTGTGTCTCAAGACCTATTGCAAAACCGAGACTACACTATAATTCTGGCTAGAAATGCCTCTAAAACCTTTGGAACCCAGCCTGGACTGGACAAGCAGTGGTTGCTAGCTCAGGAGTCTATTATCGCCTTGGCAAAGAAATGTGAGGAACTCGATCCAGACGGACTCACTATTTACATTGCATCTACTCCCTATCAAAAATATGACAACACCACTAGTCAGGCATTAGTTGACCTGTTTGAGCAGCCCTATGGTTCAGACAGCATCAATGTGGTTGAGCCGCTCAAAGTGGCAATTGATGATCACTTTAGCCGTAAATCCCGCCAGCAGACGAAAGAAAACGGTGATATTATTATCGTCATCCTGGATAGTGAACCAAAGCCACGGATGGCTGTAGTAAAATTACTAGTGGCAGCAACTAAGAAGATGGATTCTCAGGAAGAACTGGGTGTGATGTTTGCCCAAGTGGGAGAAGACCCGATTACTCGAGGTTTTCTAACGGCTTTAGATGATGATTTACATGCTGCGGGCGCTAAGTTAGATATTGCCGACACTAAGCTTTTGTCAGCTATGGAGGAAAGTCAGATTACCAAGTTTTTGCTCGATGCCCTATATGATTAGGATGTCAGCTATAAGCGGTCAGCTATAAGCGGTCAGCTATAAGCGGTCAGCTATCAGCTATCAGCTATCAGCTGATAGCTTTCATGAAAATGAATGCTTACCACTGAACAGGGTTAAGTTGCAAAAATTATAGCATTTACCAATAAGTTGTAAACAAGGAATAGCATTTTTTAGATTATGACAAATTCCTATATACTTGATTAAATATTGCCTATTGCTAGCATGCCTCTTGCCTTTTACTAAGAGGATATCTGAAAAGTTTTTTTATACTGAATTTTGCCCCCCTAGCCCCCCAACTTTGGGGGGAACAAGAGTCAATTTGCTTCTAAAAGTCCCCCAAAATTGGGGGATTTAGGGGGCTTGGATGTAGCAAATGAGACTTCTCAGACAACCTCTAAGGATTCTGTTCACAACTCAAATACAAACGCTATATGTCTACACCAACCAATATCAATAAAATTCTGATTGAACGTCCTAGCCAAGACCATCTCGATAACTTAGGTGTCTCAGATTGGCCAATTTGGACAAAGGAAGTCTCGGAATTTCCCTGGACTTACGATGAACAGGAAATTTGTTACTTGCTAGAGGGTGAAGTAGTTGTAACGCCAGATGGCGGTGAACCAGTTCAAATTGCCAAAGGAGATTTGGTAACTTTCCCAGCTGGAATGTCTTGCACCTGGAAGATTATTTCTAATGTTAGAAAACACTATAAATTTGGCTAGAAGTTTGAGGGGCTTTGATCCAGAATTTTAGGGAGTAGGGAGTAGGGAGTAGGGAGTAGGGGTAATAAAATTGAAGTGATTAACCGGAATTGATCTCCCTACTGTATATCCCTACTTTATTGTTTCACTCATCTGCTTCTCTAATTCTTCTAATAATTGATCGACATCCTTACCAACTTGCTCAAAGCATTCTGGTGGTGAAAGTTCAGGTTCAAATTGAATCAGTTTCAACTGTCCATTACCAATGCCAATAATTAGAACTTCCTGCTCAGGTTTATGAGCATCCACCACTCCCAAAATTTCCTGAATTTGGTTATTAACCTGACGATTTAGGGTCTCTATTGCTGCCCTAGGACAGTAAACAAAATGTGGCTTCGGTTTCATGTCAAGTCCGAGGGTCTCATCACTTTCTCCTTTTTCCAGAAAGAGCCCCCAAGCTAGTGCAGCTAATTCTTTTTGATTGGCTTTAACAAACTGATCTAACTGATGTTGCCACTTGTGTATTGCTAAGTCTTGCCGATTACTACCGAATAAGTTCATATCGTATTTATCAATCTGGATTTTAGGGAGTAGGGAGTAGGGAGTAGGGAAGGTTGGCAAGTTGAAGGGTTGCCAAGTTCCGTAGCGTGGCCTATTGGCCAAGGTTCAACGGAAACGAACCTTTAAGCAATAGTACATAGTTAATATATTCGGCAACTTTGACCTGCTCTGTGGGGATTGTCTAGAGTTAAACAAACCACAAACTAACTCAACAAACTAAGGTAGATGGGTGGTTTTTACCGGAGAACGACACCATGATATCATGTCCGGTACCGCGCACCACCGGACATGATATGAATGATTTTTGGACAGATATTCTCAACTTTGCCAAAGACACCACAAACCGTGTCGGTAATCGGCACCTTAAGGACTTTGGTCAGGTACAAGGGTCCGAAAAAGCCGATGGTACGTTAGTGACCCAGGCGGACAGGTGGGCAGATCAAGAAATTAGAGATGCGATCGCATTTCATTTCCCTAGCCACGGCGTACTGAGCGAAGAAGCATCCCACCAATTTCCTGAGTCTGAATGGTGCTGGATTATTGACCCTCTTGATGGCACCACCAACTTTACTAGAGGAATTCCCCTGTGGGGGGTTTCCTTAGGCTTGTTGTATCAGGGAACTCCAGTGTTTGGTTATATTCATTTTGCTCCTGTCCAGCAATCTTTTCATGGTTTTTGGCTGGGGAAATCGGAGCTCAGCGGTGTAGAAAACGGTGCTTTTCTGAATGGACGTGCCATCCACAGCAGCCAGGATTCCCCTAGCCAAAACCACTTTTTCAACCTGTGCGCCCGTAGTACCTCAGTAATGAAGCAACCCTTCCCCTGCAAAATTCGGATGCTAGGGGTTGCCAGTTACAACTTTCTCGCCACTGCCAACGGTGTCACCTTAGGAGGAGTGGAAGCCACCCCCAAGATTTGGGATTTTGCTGGAGCTTGGGTGATTATTCACGCAGCTGGGGCAGTTTGGGTCTCCTTAGATTCTCAGGCAATTTTCCCCTTGCAAGTGGGCGAAGATTACGGTGAGCGGTCGTTTCCGACTCTAGTTGCAGCACGTCCAGAATTAGTGAGTGTGTTTAAGCCCTTGGTAGAGTTTCTTGGGAATAAGACAAGTTGAATGTTGAATGTTGAATGTTGAATGTTGAATGGATAATTCTAAATTATAACTTCTAACTTCTAACTTCTAACTTCCAAATTCTAACTTCTAACTTCTAACTTCTAACTTCTAACTTCTAACTTCTAACTTCAAAAGGGATGTTCCCATAAATAATCTGCGATCGCATTTTCTCCTGCCAGTTTCTCTGGCTGAGCACCCAACAAAACGGAAATTTGTTCCAACTGATGATTGAACCGTCGAGCAACCCGACTGGGTATACCGTAGTCATAGATAATATGACCTTGCCCAGCAATCACTACTACTTGATAATCTGGGTTAGCTTGGGCAAACAAAGCAATCTTCTCTGCCATGGTTTCATCCCATAACACTTGGGCTGCGAAAAAATTGTCGAAGTTGCGACTATTGCTATGACCGGCGTGGTGATGTTGTTGGTAGAATCCCTGAATCAGGTTGCGGTAATCAGTGTTATCTGTGCGAATTTCTGATAATGGGGGAATATGTTCCTGCTCAGCAGAGGTTAAACTCTCTAAACCCCTACGGGCTACTTTACGAGTGACCTCAGTAGGTGTATTTAAGGCTAACACAGGCAGTTGATTAGTTTTAGCAAAGCGTACTAGGGGAGCATAATATTCCCAAGGAAAGCCCCAGCGTTGTTCATACTCACTTTGCTTAACCAACTCAGCTTCTGTGATTTCCCCGGCTAGGTATTGATCCAGGATATCTTGAGCTGGGCGCTGGAACATTTCCATTGCGATCGCAATTTTGGAATTTTCACGGGTTAGTGCTTTAATAATCGCTAACTGCGCCTCATGATCTTTTTGGCTGCTGTGAGTTTCTCCTAAATAGATAACCCGGGCTTTTTTCCATTCCGGTAATACCTCTGGTAGGGATAGTAGATTAACCGTTTCTATCTGTTGTTGCTGGCTAGTGGCAGTTGAACTATTATGTTGAGTATGTTGAGCAAAAACTGGGGTAGTACAGAAAAAGAAAAGTCCCAGGGAATAAACAACGACTTTGGTAATTGTACCCATATAAAATTGATAATAGCGACTCAAAAATCCAACTGGTCATGTTTAGCTTAACGTGATTCAGGATTGCCAGGAATTAATTGACCATCACAAAATTCCAAAAGCCGATTCAAAGCCCAAAATTCATCCACATCACCTTTGCCTGTACTAATGTGAGCCACATGACCCCCTTGGGCAGTTAAAATCAAGTTGGCATAGGGATTACTACTCGTGCGCTCTTCCAATTCTGGAATAATAGTAGGGTCAAAAATCGGGTCATCCGCAGCATAGATGATCAAATAGGGCAAAGCTAAGCTGTCCAACAGGTAAAGTCCACTAGTCTTCTGATAGTATTCATTAACGCTAGCAAACCCGTAGTAATCAATCACCATATAGTGGTCAAAGCTCCGCATTGATTTAATGCACTCCACTACACCAGGTTTGACAGCCTCAGGAAAGTTTTCTAACCGTTGTTGAGATATTTTCCTGAGTTTATGAGTGAACCTCTGTTCGATCAAGCGTCCTATTGGCGTAGATAGCAAATAATCTATGGAGCGATTCGATTCCAGATTAGGACCCAAAACTGCTCCAAACCTGACCAGAGAACAATTGTTTTCAACTGCTGCCTTAAGTCCCCACAATGCCAACTGTCCTCCCATGGAAAAGCCCACCAAACCGACAGGTTCTGGGCAACCCATCTTTACTAATTGCATGGCTAGCTGCAACTGATCTTCCCCTTCTCGCCAACCGTCAGAAGATGGGACTGGGGATAGTTGGGCACTGCGTCCGTTGCTGCGCCAATCATAAATTAACACTGCCCAACCATTGCTGTAGGCTTTACGAGCAAGGGTACGACTATACCAACCACTATCGACATCCCCTGTAAGGGCATAGTTAACAATCAGGGTACCTTTGGCATTGTCAGGACAACTCCACAATCCGCGCAACGGTACCTGATCCGCACCAGTAAATATGTGTTCCTGCCAAGGAATCAGGGGCAAATGGGAAAGCCAAGGTACTCTTTCCCCCCACCAACTCCAGGTCGTGCCGTACCAGTAAGTGGTAGCAATACTTTGAAATAAGCCATTTCTTAGGTACCAGGGAGCTTGGTAGTCTTGCATCAGGTTTCGTGCCTATTTGTAATTACACATCGGACTATAAGCCCTTCTAGTTCTCCATTGGTGTGGGCAGACAAACATTTATTGCTCTAATTTTCGATATCTTTTTCCATCCACCGACGAGTGCCAAAAAACTGACAGGAATTGGAAGCTACCTTTGCTGCTGCGGCTAGGGCATCAGTAAACTCTTTCTGTAGAATATAGTGACAGAAGGCACCGTGAAACACATCCCCAGCTCCTAAGGTATCTACTGGTTGAATCTGGGGTACGGTTACTTCACCGGACACTCCTAAGCTACGATACTGAATTGCTTTTTCTCCTTGGGTAATGGCAATGTGAGGAATCCCAGCCTCTAGGAGATAAGCCATCACGTCTTCAAGGTCAGAGCACCCTGGTGGATAGAAATTGGCTGAGCAAATGGCGTAATCAACATAGGGCAAAATTGTTTCAAATCCTGGCTTCCAGCTACCGCCATCCATGACTACAGGGATATGATGAGTTTTGGCAAATTTTGCGATCGCATTACTAACCAGCATCTGATGACCATCAATGAGCACCACATCCACCATCAAGTCTAAATCCTGAGGTATTTGTGTACTGCTGGCTTGGATTTTAGTAGCATTAATCGAAATAACTGCGCGATCGCCTGTGGATTCCGTAACAATGATAGAAGATACTGGTGGCGGTTGGGGGTTAGCTGGGTCAAGGTCGGCGATGATTACGCCATGACTGGTCAAATCGCTGCGAATTAGCTGAGTAATCGGATTAATTCCCACCACACCTAGAATTTTAGCTAGATTCCCCAGATAGCTAAACGTTACTGCTGCATTCGTTGCTGGTCCCCCAGCCGCTACCGTATAGTCAGAGGCAGTTATTTTTTCATTGCTGCTTGGTAGGTTGCTGCTGAGGTATACCAGGTCTAAGGTAACCATCCCCACAAAAAGACCAGTGCTCGCCATCTAACAACTACCCTTAGTATGATTTTTCATCAGCCTTGTAAAGGTAGAATTGTTGACAGATCCCAACAGTTTCAAAGGAGTATGAAGGGATCAGCGTACCAACATCCAGGTCAGTGCGGTAAATACTAAAGAGCAAAAAATTTTCTCGCTTTGTGGTCTGGGCAACAACTTGCTTAATTTGGGGTCGTCCTGTATCCACCAGTATGGTACACTGACGGCGGATGAAACCGTCTAGGGCTTCCGGAGCTTGGGGACAAACTTCTTCTTTTAGATACTTGCTCAGTTGCTCAACCGCATAATCTTCATAGGTAGCTTGTCCAGGATTGGTCACCACCATCGAGCCTCCCACCACCGCCAGCACCATTGTGCCAACAGCGGTGACAACCTGTGAAATCTTCATCTGAATTTTTTAACGATATATTATATATTACGATGGCTATTAAGCCTTCGAGTTCCAGATTAACTGCAAAATAGTGGTAACGTCGAAAGCTGTGATGGAAGTCCTTGAGGGCAAGACAATTGCAGCAATTGTCAGCAAACCACAGGACTGACGGACTGAGCAGAAACCCATCAAAATTTCAGAGATTGTTGATAAACCAACAAATAAGATGCTATAATCAACAACGGTAAGATTATGGCGAGCGTAGCCAAGTGGTTAAGGCAGTGGATTGTGGTTCCACCACTCGCGGGTTCGAGTCCCGTCGTTCGCCCTAAAAGTCCGTGGAATGGGCATCTTGCCCGTATCGGTGGCATGGGCATCTTGCCCGTATCGGTGGCATGGGCATCTTGCCCGTATCCGTGGCATGGGCATCTTGCCCGTATCCGTGGAACGGGCATCTTGCCCGTATCGGTGGCATGGGCATCTTGCCCGTATCGGTGGCATGGGCATCTTGCCCGTATCGGTGGCATGGGCATCTTGCCCGTATCGGTGGCATGGGCATCTTGCCCGTATCCGTGGCATGGGCATCTTGCCCGTATCCGTAGAACGGGCATCTTGCCCGTATCCGTAGAACGGGCATCTTGGCTGTTTCAACTTTCCGGCATCTTGGTATAACGGGGAGCCTGCTGTGGAATGGGCATCTTGCCCGTTTCATTTCCGGGCGAGCAGAATGCCCACTCTACTCCTATTCAGGGCGAAGATTCAGCAATGCCAAAAAAATGCAGAAGTAGATTCACATCATCACTTCTGCCTAAATCCTCTCAAGACGCTTGACTAGACACCCATAGAGTCTACATCCACAGTCTTGACCTTAGGATCTTGAGAGTCATTGGCAATCTTTTCGCTTTGGCGGGTTTTGGCAAAGTCAATTAGCCACTGAGACAGCTCCGAAACCAGCAGGGTTATAACTGCGATATCATCAATTTGCCCAATGATGGGAATAAAGTCTGGGGAAATATCAATGGGGCTCAGAAAGTAAACTAGGGTTCCCAAGATGATCCACCAGCGATACTTAGAATGGCGGATAGTGTTGCGATACCAGTTGTAAAAAGATTGAATTGGATTGTTCATCAAAATTTGCGGCTGAATACCTCATCCCATACCAAGTTGCGTGGGTAGGAAAGCCACACCTCCAACTAATGGTTTATAGGACTGGTTTGAAATGCTAATCAGCCGAGACCAGCCAAACTCGTTATCCCCAAGGGCCACATAGGTGCGCTTTCCAAGCGATGCAGCGCGGTCTTGGGGAGGCAGCGCGGTCTTGGGGGTTTCCCCCATGAGCGACTGCCGTGGTTCCCCCCATGAGCGACTGCATCAAGAATGGGCGAGTAAATCGCCCTTGGGTCGCACCTCTTGTTAAGATTTCTCCGGATTAGAAGCAACCGGAGAAGGGGTTTTGCCTATAGACCGGATTGGGGAAGTCTCCGGCTCTGACGTACCAAACAGCGATGCAGCGAGGTCTTGGGGAGGCAGCGCGGTCTTGGGGGTTTCCCCCATGAGCGACTGCCGTGGTTCCCCCCATGAGCGACTGCATCAAGACAGGACTCAATACTCTATAGCTACTATTTATAGTGCCAGATTCTTCCAGAAACCGACTATGGGGATAACCACCCGTTTGATTAGAGTTTTTACTAGAATTTAGGCAATTGAAACGGGCAAGATGCCCATTCCACACTGAAACCAAAAATTGAAGCTTTACCTAATATCGAATTTGCTTATCGTGATCAGACCTTAGCCCCATGGAAATGAAATTCTTCCCTATCTCCCCATCTCCCCATCTCCCCATCTCCCCATCTCCCGTTTCTCCCCATCTCCCCATCTCCCCATCTCCCGTTTCTCCCCATCTCCCCATCTCCCCATCTCCCTGCACTACCTAAGACACTCTGTACCGGATATGCTAAAGTCCAAGTGTAAATTTCCTGACCTAATCAGTTAACTTGTGGAGAATAGGATCAGTTTCTTGGCAAGTGGTTGAAAATCAATAGAAGATTGATAGACCACTGAGTTATTTGGAAGTAAGGGCAAGTCGTGGATATTGTCGAACTTATTGCAAAAGGTGGGATCGCCATGTGGCCTCTGTTGGCTCTATCGATCCTGACTATGGGTACAATCTTTGAACGGATTTGGTTTTGGGCAACTATAGCGTTGAGGGAAGGCATAATTGTTAATCGTGTTCTAGAGGCAGCAGCTGGTAGCTGGCATGTTGCTAGACAGATTGCCCTTGAGTCACGCCGACAACCCATCGGTAGATATTTGTATGCTCCTTTACGACTGAATAATCCTGACCCAGAAGTATTCCGGCTGGCTCTAGAGTCGGCTGCGGATGATGAATTAGCTGCTATGCGACGGGGGGATAAACTCCTGGAAGCTGTGATTGCTCTAGCACCACTGTTGGGATTACTCGGTACAGTGTTGGGCTTGATTAATTCATTGGGTTCCATTCGGATTAGTGACCTTGGCACAGCTTCCACCGATGGGGTGACTCAGGGAATTGGAGAATCTCTGATTAGCACAGCTACCGGTTTGATTGTGGCGATTATCAGTCTGGCTTTCTATCGACTATTTCAGGCTTTTTGGTTTAACCAAGTTAAAGTTTTCCGCAAAGCTGGAAGCGAGTTGGAATTGCTTTATCGACAAGATTGGTTACAACAAGAAGAAAGCTCTTAGTCACAGGAAAAATTTATGACGAAAAAAAAGGATTCAGTTCGTTCCCCGATGGCAGTCCGTCCTCTAAGACTGCGAATGGATAGCTCGCCGGAAGAGGTTCGGGTTGAGATTGTTCCCCTGATTGATGTAATTTTTTGTATTCTGACCTTTTTCATTTTGGCAGCTGTTACCTTATCTCGCCAGCAAGCCCTGAGCGTGGATTTGCCTAAGGCAAGTACTGCTAAGGCTCAAGGACGGGAAATCTTAATGGTTAGCCTCAATGAGTTTGGTCAACTCTACGTTGAACAGGAGCCAGTAGTAACCCAAGAGCAGTTCAAAAAGAAACTGCAGGCATATCGTCAAACCAATCCTTATGGGTTGATGGCTCTTTATGCTTCCAAGGAGGCCAGTTACAACGAGGTCGTTCAGGTATTGGATGTGCTACGACAAGTGGGAGGCGATCGCGTAGCCCTAGCTACTCTACCAGGATCCTCAGGTCAATCCATTGACTTTATTCCTTCCCTGCCATCGGGAACAGGTGTGCCTAAGGTTAACTCTCCTGGAAACAACTCCTCTGATGCTCTTAATGACATATTAAAGTTCTTGCCTGGATCTACCAATAATAAATAAGGTTTTTCGGAAGTGTGGGGAGATAGGGAGATGGGGAGATGGGGAGATGGGGAGATGGGGAGATGGGGATAATTTTAGGCAAATAGTCAGGATTTTCGCGCCTATTTATCGAAACATCCCCTCATATCCGAATCACGAATTGTTAGTCATTGTCTTGATGCAAAGCGCGAGTGGGGGTTCCCCCCATGAGCGACTGCATCAAGAAAGGAAATTTTGGTTTATCCCCCTATCTCCCTATCTCCCTATCCCCCTATCTCCCTATCCCCCTATCTCCCTATCTCCCTATCCCCCTATCTCCCCACACTCCCCTATCTTCCCACACTTCCCCCTCTCTAGAGTCCTAAGCTGGAACCTGGATTTTTTGGCTTCCAGCAAGACCAAAGGCTTTATGAATAGCTTGCAATGCTCGCACTCCTTGGTCTTGGGCAACAACACAGCTAATCTTAATTTCTGAAGTGGCAATCATTTGAATATTGATTTGTTCTTCGGCTAGGGCGGCAAACATCTGTGCTGCGATCCCTGGTTGGTCAATCATGCCAGCACCGACAATACTGACTTTGGCAATATCCGCATCCAGAAGAATTTCACTACACCCAATCACTGGTGCGATTTGTTGTAAGGCTTTCTGAGCCATTTCGGCTTCCCCTTGAGGTACTGTGAAGGCAAGATCCCTGGTGGCAATTCCATTAATGATTCGACAGCGTTGGGACTGGATAATCATATCAATACTAATATTTTGCTCTGCCAAGGTTCCAAATATCTTGGCTGCCATGCCTGGACGATCGGGAATTTCACGAATGGCTAGACGGGCTTGCTTGATGTCTAGGGCTACACCTCGAACGGGGGGGTGGGTGACCGGGATTGAGTGGTCACTATCTCCTGCTTGATCTCGAATGGGTAGATGAATGGGGGTATTGTTGATATCGAAACAGTTACACAAGGCCGCGATCGCGCGATCGCATTCGAGGGCATCAATCACACAGCTGACTTTGATTTCGGAGGTGGAAATCATCTCAATGTTGACACCAGCATCCGCTAAAGCCTGGAACATCTGAGCTGCAACCCCAGGACGTCCAATCATCCCTGCTCCAGTGATCGAGACTTTAGCAATATCCCTACCGACCATTACTTCTGCTTCTTGAGTATCGGGGGTGGTTTGGCGACGCAGGGCGGGAGCAATGGCTTCGGCTACTGCTTCCGCTCGATTGATCATAGCGGTATTGACGGTAAAGGCAATATCATTAGTATTATGTTCGTGAATGGACTGGATAATCAAATCCACATCTAGGTCTTGACCAGCAATTTCACCAAACAACCGTGCTGCTACACCAGGTGAATCGGGCACTCGTAATAGGGCTATTTTTGCCTGGTCGGTGTCATATTCTACGGTATTCACTGGTCGAGCAATTTCTAACCCCTCTAAGGAACGGGGGGGAGAGCTTGGGGAAATTACTCTAGTGCCAGGCTCATCGCTCCAGCTGGATAGTACCACTAAGGTTAAGCCATAGTTGCGCGCAATTTCTACCGCACGGGGATGGAGGACTTTTGCCCCTAAGCTAGCTAATTCCAGCATTTCATCAGCGGTAATTTCCGCCATCAGTTGAGCATCCGGTACGATCCGGGGGTCAGTGGTTAAAATCCCCGGTACATCGGTATAAATCTCACAGCGAGATGCCCCCAGTGCTGCGGCTAGGGCTACGGCTGAAGTATCAGATCCACCCCGACCTAGGGTAGTGATTTCTAACTCATCAGTGCTGGTGATGCCCTGGAAACCAGCAACGACTACAACTTTCCCCTCGTTTAAAGACCGCTCCAGCCGCTGGGTTTCGATTTGCAGAATCCTAGCGCTACTGTGTTTAGCTTCTGTTACAATACCTACTTGAGCGCCAGTCAGGGAAATAGCTGGTTGCTCTAATTCCTGTAGGGCCATGGATAATAGAGCAATGGAGACTTGCTCACCGGTGGATAGCAGCATATCCATTTCCCGACGAGAGGGATCAGGGGAGATGGCTTTCGCTAGTTGTACCAAACCATCGGTAGTCTTACCCATAGCGGACACCACCACTACCACGGAATTGTCTTGTTGGACTGTTTTGAGAATTCGCTGGGCAACGGCTTGTATGCGTTCCACAGAGCCCACCGAGGTACCACCGTATTTTTGGACAACTAGCGCCATAAGCTTATTCCACTATTTGTTTTTTTGTTTGACTCCCGTTTCCAGGATTGAGTTAATTGTAATTACCTGGATACGTTAACAGAAGAGTGAATAATTGTCAACAAAAAAAATTTTTTCAGTCTCTTGTTTATAGGGAAGTAATCAGCTTTCAGTAATCAGCTTTTGGATCTGGGTTGTCAAGTCATCGATTGCAGAAAAAGGCAAGAGGCAAAAGGCAAAAGGCAAAAGGCAAAAGAGATCCGGAGTTTTATTGGACAGAAACAAAAAGACCATACAGGTTTAAAGCAAGATAGCTGACCGCTGATCGCTGACAACTGACCGCTGATCGCTTATAAACCTTCACCAAATTAGGTCAAGATACAGCACAAAACCAGGCAAAACCTCTTCTCCCGATAAACTACTGGGAGACTCTAAAACTTCAACATCTATACTTGGTCGATAAATTTCCACTTGTCGGTCTTTACGATTAATTAACCAACCTAAACGAGTGCCATTGTCTCGGTATTCTTCCATCTTTTTGCGAATTGCTATTAAGGTATCACTGGGCGAACGTAATTCAATCACAAAGTCAGGACATAGGGGCAAAAATTTCTCTTGCTGTTGAGGAGTTAAACTATTCCAGCGTGCTAAGGGTATCCAAGAAGCATCGGGAGAACGGTCTGCTCCATTGGGGAGTTTAAAACCAGTGGAAGAATCGAAAGCAATGCCAGTTCCATCGGAATCACTCCAGTTAAACAACTGTTGGTTTAATCTACCATTCCGGTTTCCTGTGCTGCCGCCAGTAGGTGACATAATAATTAAATCTCCATTAGCATTGCGTTCAAATTTCAAATCGTTGTTGTCTTTACAAAGCTGAAAAAATTGCTCGTCGGTAAGGTTAATTGATTGGAGATCAAGGGTTAAGGAAGTCATGATTGTTTAGGGAAGGGAGTAGGGAGTAGGGAGTAGGGAACAGGGAATAGGGAACAGGGAACAGAGAATAGGCAAGAGGCAAGAGGCAAGAGGCAAGAGCGAAAAAATATTGTGTACCTGATTAGGCTAGAGAGCACTATATTCAAGTTATTTAGCAAAGGGAGTTGGGAGTTGGGAGAAGAAACGTTAAGGTAAATTATAAGTATAAATAATTAAAATTAACGCTATATAGTTTTTTGAGCGATTGACCTTGGCCAAAAGGCCACGCGTTCGCGTTTGGTCACGCTACGCGAGTCACGCGATGAAGCTTCGCTTCCGCTAAAAGCGATCGCGTTTTTGATTCCCAGTGATCAATAACTATTCCGATGTTGCCCTAGAAAAATTGACTACTAATAGAATAGCTAGTATAGCAACTCCGTTATGGCTTTGACATTTATAAAAGCTCAAAAAGGTTTGCTTTTGTAGTAGACTTTTGCCTCTTGCCTCTTGCCTCTTGCCTCTTGCCTCTTGCCTCTTGCCTCTTGCCTCTTGCCTCTTGCCTCTTGCCTCTTGCCTCTTGCCTCTTGCCTCTTGCCTTGCGCGTAGCGCTTTACCATAGTTTGCTCAAAAAAGACAGAACCAACGGCTGGGTTTTTTGGCGAGTTTCAACGATACCTTAGCGATGGGCGTTAAATTTGAGTAGGTAATACCACCACTATGTCTAAAACTATGACCTCTGCTGTTGTGCCTAATACTCCTCCTGTACCGCCAACTCAATATGAACTTCCTTGTGATGACGGTATTCCTATGGAAACGGAACGACATAAACTTCAGATGGAATTGCTGACTGACCCGTTATACCCTTGGTTAGCCCAGCGGGAAGATGGCTATTTTGGGGGTAATATGTTTCTTTATTTCAGTACAGAACAAATTAAGAATCAAGATTTTCGAGGTCCGGATGTATTTGTAGTGCTTGGAGTTCCCAAAGCCGAACGACTCAGTTGGGTAGTTTGGGAAGAAGGTAAAGCACCTGATGTGATTATTGAGCTAATTTCTGACAGTACAGCTAACACGGATAAAACGACTAAAAAAGTAGTTTATCAAGACCAAGTCAGAGTACCAGAATATTTTTGGTACGACCCCTTTAATCCAGAGGATTTTGCGGGATTTAGGTTGCACAATGGCGTCTATCAGCCTTTAACTGAAGATGAACAAGGACGACTAATTAGCGAAAGATTAGAATTAGCCTTAGTTCGTTGGCAAGGGGTTTATAAAAATAATGTTGATACGACTTGGTTACGTTGGGCTACTTTAGAGGGAATTGTGCTACCTACTGCTGAAGAGATAGCTGTGCAAGCTCAACAAGAAGCAGCTCAAGCTCAACAAGAAGCTATCCAAGCTCAACAACAAGCTACCCAAGCTCAACAACAAGCTACCCAAGCTCAACAACAAGCTACCCAAGCTCAACAACAAGCCGCTCAAGCTCAACAACGAGCTGAGCAACTGGCTGCTCGTTTACGAGCTATGGGTGTGGATCCTGATCAAGTATAGCGCTACGCGCAAGTCAGAAGTTAGAAGTCAGAAGTCAGGTGCGTAGGGTGCGTTAGGGGAGGGATTGCCATGATATTCAAGGTCGTAGCCAGTAGCCCCGTAACGCACCACCAAAAGGTAGGAGATGCACTGAGTTTATGATCAATAAATTGGAACGAGTTGCTCCATTTTCCCTACTCCCTACTCCCTACTCCCTGCTCCCTATTCTTCATTATCAGCTCAGGTAAAAGTTTAACAATGGTTCAGCAGATCCAACCAACTACCGATGACATTTTTTATCCCGAAAGTGACGGCAAACCTTTGGCGGACAATACCCTTCAATTTGAACTAATTACTACCATTAAGTCTGGCCTAGACCTTAAATTTAAAGATGACCCCAATGTGTTTGTAGCAGGGGATTTGTTGTGGTATCCAGTAGAAGGACAACCAAAAATTAACCAAGCACCCGATGTGATGGTGGTGATCGGTAGACCGAAAGGGCATCGGCGTTCTTACAAAACTTGGGTTGAAGATAACATTAATCCCCAGGTGGTTTTTGAAATAGCTTCACACACAAACACTATCAAGGAATTAGAAGATGATAAACTCAAGTTTTACCAGAACCATGAGGTAGAAGAGTACTATCTCTATGATCCCAATCGGACAACACTAAAAGGCTGGTTGCGTTCATCAGAAAAGTTAGAAGCTATCCCCCAGATGCTTGGTTGGGTTAGTCCCCGTTTAGGAATTACCTTTGAGTTAGTAGAGTCGGAATTGGTACTGTATTATCCTGATGGTAAGCCCTTTGCGAGCTATTTGGAAATCGTTGAACTCAAAGAGCAAGCTATTGAACTGAAACAGCAAGCGGAGAAAGCTTTAGAGCAAGAAAGAAGTCGTATGACATCATTGCTGGAACAATTAAGAGCGAAAGGGATAAATCCAGAAGATTTTGACCTTTGACTATAGTGTTTGTATCTGGCTTGTAAAGTCAAGGATATTTCAAGGGTTTGAGGCTCCTAATTGTTAAAGGGTTTAATTGGTACAGTTATTAGGGTAACTTCTTGCATGGTTACGAATCAAACCCCTTTTTCAACAGACTCAAAAAGACGATGCGTTAAGTATTCTTTAGCCAAGCTGCGATACTAATTCAGCTATGTTATGATCCAGACTGTCTTAAAACGGCTGATGAGCTTCAGGAGAGTGATCCTGTGATCGGCAAGAATGCCCTCGAAGGATTCTAACATTAACCAACACCAGGAGCAATACCAATGAACTATGAAGGGTTTACAACATTTAACGCTGAAGTTAATGATGGGGTTCTCACTGTCACGTTTGATTATCCACCTGTGAACGTTCAGGGGCTGCCAATGCTTGCTGATCTGAATATGTTAGCTCAGAAATTGGAAGCTGACAGGGATATTAAAGTTGTGGTTTTCCAATCAGCGCATCCTGAGATTTTCGTGTGCCATGCTGATACTAATTTCCTGAAGGATATGTCAGGAAAAGCTGTTTCACGGGACGAGGTGAAGTTGTTAGATCTACAGGTAGTGCTAGAGCGAATTAGCAAACTGCCTCAGGCGACCATTGCCAAAATCGAAGGCTTTGCTAGAGGTGGAGGCCATGAGTTTGCCCTTGCTTGCGATATGCGTTTCGCAGCTCGCGGTAAAGCTAAATTCATGCAGATGGAAGTTGGTATGGGCATCCTACCTTGCGGTGGTGGTGCATCCCGTATGGCGCGCCAAGTCGGTCTTGGTCGTGCCCTAGAGATTGTTCTGGGTGCCCGTGATTTTGATGCTGATGAAGCCGAAAGGGTTGGTACGATCAACCGTGCTTTGGATCCCGAAGAGATCGGACCTTTTGTTGAAGATCTTGCCAAACGTATTGCCCTTTGGCCGTCCGAGTCGATCAATGCCACTAAACAGGCCGTTTATGAGTCTATCGATCTGCCAATTGAAGAAGCCCTGCGCACTGAAGCTTATTGGTTGTATCAAGCAACCAGCCAAACTCCTGCTCTTAAACGCTTCAAGTGGGCAGATGAACAAGGTGCACAGTTTGATATGGATAATCAGCGCTCCTGGCCGGATATGCTGGTCAAAGTTCAGGAGATAAAAGAATAATTGTCCAAGACGGCATTTATTGCAAACATTCTGGCGGGGGCGCATGCCCCCACCATCCTGGGTTTATTGATAACTACTCCGGGTTTATTGACAAGATGCATTTACCCTGGTATCCTGTTTTTGTGTATTTTGAAAGTATTCTGAGCAATTTAAGTTTAGAAATTGTCATTGATTTGTTGACGTAATAAATCATTCTGCTCTCGAAGATGTTTTAGATCTAGTTCCAGTCCATCAACCCGCTGTTTTAGTCTTTTAACTTGTTTTTCCAAATTTGTAACTAAATTCTGAATATCATCTTGGATATCTTGTTTTAGCTCAATTTGTTGCTTGGAGGCTATCTGTTCAGTGTTAGAGATTTCATTTGTTAATCCACAAAGCTTAACTGCTGGATCGCCGACAATCAAATAGTTTCGAGCATCGTTATTGGCTGTCCAGAGATATGCCAAATCTTCATCTTTAACCAAAGTTTTATATTTCATTTCTTCTAACTCATGACTCAAATCAGAAGACAATTCTGCATAACGTTCATTGAAAAACTCTACTGCTGAGCCAATAGGATGACCTTCCATCAAACGTTTGAAAGTACTCTCGAAAACCTCTGTTTGTTGTCCAGCCCGTTTCCATTTAAAGGAATAACCCCAGGCTCGTTCAACATGACCAATTACAGCTAATGCTCCACCTTTAGGGTGGCTCAGAAGACGTTGGGGGAGTTGAGCCATAAAAGCATAGGGAGCAATTTCAGATCTCTGTTGACCAGTCCTATGAGCAAAATCATCCAATTTTGGCGTCCCCGAACTATAACAGGCAAAATTAAAAGCAATTAGTCCATGTATTTGGGCATCATCACCAATATCATCCGCAGAAAAATAATGGATATCAGGGTTTAATTCTTTTTTTTCAGACTCCCGAAATACGCCTGGCCAATCCTGACAAATTAATGCACCTTGATGAAGCAACTGTCGAGGATGATCTTTGGGGAAACACACGCCATGACTCGCTGTAAACAGCAGAGCCGGGGTTTCTGAACCTCCAAGCAGTTGGCTTAGACTAGCTTTTGTTGCCTCTTTGTCCAGCAAGGTTTGAATTGACCAATCTGGCTGATCTATCTTGACCTTATCGGAAAGGGGCTGAACTAAATATTTAAAACTTTGCTCAGTAGCGTAATCACCAGTATTTTTGACTCCAAAAAAGCTAGCTCGACGGTGAAGATTTGGAGGATTAATTTCTGCCTGCACCACACTTTGAGCATATTGGGCATATTTCTCCAATGTATCGAAGTAAATCCGTCCCACAGCATACTGTACATCAAGCTGATATTGAAAGTGATAGGGAATCGATTCTGGATCGCCCACAATTAAGAGATAATAGGGCATCTTATTGGGATTAGCAGGACCTGAGCCAACTCTTTGGCGTGTAAGAAAGTCCACTTTGGATTCATTGGTACGGTAGGCTCTGGAGTCAATATACTCTCGATAGAAGTTTTCATGAACTTGAGTTGCTTGTTGACGACGATGCTGTAATAATTCCTTAAGAGCATCTTTGATTTGTTCTGCTTGTAACCTAGAACTATCTTTATACTCATAGGCAAAAATGACTCCCCAACCTGTCTCAGCCAAATTCTTGGGATCAATCCCTTCAATTGGCCCCATTGGTTGATATTCATCTCTTTCCTTGCGATCTTTAAGTTCTGTCAGATGATGGGAATCAAAATGTTCGCCACGAGCAACATTAGCAATTTTTTTCAAAGAAAAAGGGTGAAAAAAATATTCTCCTGTTGCTCCATTAATTCCGTTAAAATATAGTATTTTTTTGTTCATTTGAATAGAGTTAAAAAATGAAATATAGCTGAGGGGGCGACGAAAGAAGTTAAAACGCAGATTCTATAAGCAATAAGCGCCCTTATACCTCGTTGATAATACTTTCGTTGTCTTGATAATGTATTCAACATTTCTGGGTTTTAGCATAATGATAAGAAAATTATCAATAGGTAAATTTTGTTACACTATCAATAGTTGAACTTTGTTACAAATAGAAGGGAGCAGGTCAAAGTTGCAGAACAGATGAACTATATACTATCAGAGCATGCTCAAAAACACGAACAGGTATAGCTTTAGTACAAATGTTCTGTATAAATGACATGCGCCCCAAATAGAACAGCTACCTTTTTTCTACCACAAAAATCGACTAGCTTGACATACTAAGGATTTCAGGCTATTCTGTCGCCCGTTAAAAAATATAGCTAGAGGAAATACTTTGAATAAACAAACAGTAATGACTCATTTAGGTGCAGTAATTATAGATGGAAAGCTAAATCCTAATTATAATATTGCTTATATTCCTGAATTATTTGGAGATGCCCTTCCGATTGAATCAGTCAGACCTTTTATTACCTGTTTAATTACTCTACCAGGATATAAAGACGCTGAGCTAAATCCCACTTGTCATGGGACAATGCTAACTTGGAAAGAATATGGTCGGTGTGTTGCAACAGCCTTAAAATCTATTAATCAACCATTTACATTAGTTGGTAGTTCTAAAGGTGCAATGATTGCAATTTACACTGCTGTTCTAGTCCCTAATTTGGTTACAAAATTAGTGCTCTATAGAATTCCACGGTTTCAAAGTCTACGTGAAAATCTACAAAAAAAATATGCAGGTATTGCCCAATCTATAATAGATGAGGTCAATTTTTATAAATTTTTAGATAAAATCAGAGACAAGACTTCATATAAAATTTTACAAAATTTGGAGCATACTGGATGGGAAATATCTAAAAAACTTTATATGGGAGCTTCGGTTTCAGAACTTGATCTAGAAGTTTTTAAAAATGTTACTCAACCAATTATTTTGTTAGAACAGGATTTTCTATACGACGATCTACATCCCAAAGAAGCTTTAGAAAACTTACTGAATTATAAGTCTACAAAGACTATCAAAAAAATAGATACTATCGAAAATGCATTTCTAGTTTCTCCTGGAAATCTGTTCGATTCTTAGTTAGATTGTAGAATAGTTAATAAATCTTTGTCTTCATCTCGAACCTCTTGTTGATTATTCTCAATAAAATTACGCGCCCATTCACCTCCTCTTTGTGTTAGTTTATCTAACTCTGATAAATCTATTTCAGTATCATTGGTATTTTCTTCTTCTAGCTTCATCATTTCAACCTGTGCTTTTATATTCCAAATAATAACTACATCATCAACTCCTGCTGATACCATAAATTCTCCATTCTTATGAAAATCGACTGCCATGACTCGATCTGTATGAGCTTCTAAAGTAGATAGCAAAGTTCCTTTCCGACTCCATAGTCTAACGGTTTTATCAGCCCCTCCAGTAGCAATTAGCTTTCCACAGTGGCTAAATACAACATCAGAAACCCGATCTGTATGACCTTCTAGAACTAGAATAGGATCCAAATTTTCTAATGTTTGATTAAATTTCCAAATTTTAACAGTTCTATCTTCACTGGCTGTTCCCATTAATACTTGATCATCTTCTTCACAGTCTGGACTAAATACAACATTCCAAATTTCTTGTTCATGTGCTTTAAGAGAGTTAACTAAAATCCCATCCTGAGTCCATAATTTAATATATCCATCTTTACCGCCTGAAACAATCCACTGACTATCTGGACTGACACTTACGCCTCGAACCTCAGAAGTATGACCGTTTTCTCCTCCTAAAGTAGCGTATTCAATGTATTGATCTCCATTGAGAGTCCATACTCTCACTGTCTTATCTCCTCCTGCTGTAACAATAAATTTTCCATCTGGACTAAAGCTGGGATCACGAATATAGTCTTCATGTCCTTGGAGTGATTGTTTTAGGCAACCATCACTACTCCAGACTTTGACGGTTCGATCGTTTGTGGAACCAACTGTTACAATCAATTCGCCATCTGGACTAAAATTAGCACCATTGACTTTATCAATATGTGCATCGAGAGTTTGAAGATATTTTCCATTTAAATCCCATACGCAAGCTGACATATCCCAACTGCCTGTAACTAGTCGTTGACCATCTGGACTGAAGTTAACATCTAAAACTCGATCCGTATGATGTTTAATTACTGTATGAATTTGTTGATCTAAACTCCATAATCTTATTGTTTTGTCCCAACTTGCAGTTGCTAAGGTTTTATCATCTAGACTAAAACTTAAACTTTTAACACGACTTTGATGTCCCTTGAATGTCTTTAGTAGATTGCCTTGTAAATCAAAGAGTTTAGCTGTTCGATCATCACTTACAGCACCTAAAATAGATCCACTTCTACTAAATCGTAGACAATTGACATGACCATCAAAATCAGTAACTTTTTTAATAATATCTCCATTCTGATTCCAAAAAATCATCGTACAGTCATCACTGCCAGATACAATAAGCTGTCCATCTGGGCTAAATACAACTGTCCTGACTCTGTGCTCATGACCTCTCAACTCTTTCAACAGATTTCCTTCGAGATCCCATAATTTAACAATTCGATCTTCTCCACTTGTTGCTATAATCTCACCATTAGGACTAAAGGTAACACTCCATACTTCTCTTGCTTCACTATTGGGATCTCCAACTTGGATTGTGTTGACTAAATCTCCACTAATTGTCCAAATTTTGACTGTACCATCTTTCCCGGCTGAGGCGATTAGCTGTTTATTTACAGCTACAGCAGTATCGAAAATCCAGCTTTTATGTCCCTTTAAATCTCTCAGACATTCAAACTCAACGGACTCAACTGAGTTTTCTTGTTCATTTAACTGGTATGTAACGTTCCAAATCTTAATTAATTTATCTGAACTACCAGAAACCACTAGAAAACGATTTCTATCTTGCGGAATAATATCAACACTATTAACCCAACCTTTATGTCCTTTTAAATCGGCTAGCAATTTACCACAGTAACTCCAAATCTTAACTGTTTTATCTCCTCCTGATGAGACCACTAAGTTATAATCTGAAGCAAAAATAACATCTTCAATCTGCTGACTATGTCCATGAAATCGGTTACGTTCTTGAATCGTAGAAACAACCTGTCTGAGAGCATCCACAACCTTTCGATTAATTTCCTCAGATTTAGCTTCTAATTCTCTAGTTCGTTTAGACGCTTTTAATGCAGTCACAAGAGAAGAGATCTGATCATTCAAAGATAGTTGTGCTTTTGACAGTGAAACCAAAGCATCAATCTCAGAATATTCTTTGCTGATTAAGATCTTTCTTCTCTCTGCTTGTTGATCTTTTTCATATTTAATACTAAGATTTACAAAATTGAAGGCTTCATCATCTAATTCAACCTTTAACTTTGAATAATACTGATCATATTTTACCTGAGATAATAAGCCACCCATAATTAAATGACTGTCATTATTGGTTGATTTTTTCCATTCTTCAAATTGGTCTTCAATTTTATCTCGTATTTTTCTAATTTCTTGACTGTTACCGAGCCAATTTGCAAAAGTTTTCCAACCTTCAATAAGAGCTTCATGAGCTAGATCAATCTCATCTTTACTTGTTACTAGGAGACGACTTTTGACTAGATATTCAATCAATTCAGAGAGTTGTTCTTGTTTCTCTGAATCTAATTCAATAGTTGATAATAATTTTGCTTTGGGTTGACGTTGACGAGTATCTTTAGTCCCCTCTCCCGTTCGTACCAGTCGCAGAAAGATTCTCCTAATCCATTCTTTTTGCTGCTCATCTCTTAGTTCTCCTGGGAATTCTTCGTAATCCTGTTGATACTGATAAATTTTATCTGCATGGCGGTTTAGTGCGCCAGTCAAGCTACCGATTTGGTTATAGGCTTCTAGAGTTAACAAATTTTGTCCTTGATCACGTTTATCCCAAAGTTGCGTTAATGCAAACTCTAACAAAGGTAAACTTCCCTTTTCTTTTCCTACATCTGTCATTATTTCTCCAATTAATCCTTTCTCCAAACGATATCCTTGCCGTATAGCAGGTTTAACAATCGCTGCTTCTAAGTTTGCTCCTTCTAGGGGTGGCATCAATTGGTTTTGAGTCTGTATCAACTGAGTTAATTTTGAATAATCTAAGCAGGATGATAAAAAATCTGCCCGCATTGTTGTGACAACTTTTAATCGACAGTCAGAAACTGTAACTACCTGAGTTAGCAAGTCAATAAATCGTTGCCGCTCTTGTTCATCAGAACAGACCGTGAAAACTTCTTCAAACTGGTCAACGATGAGAAGAAACTCTTTAGTATCCGGAAGTTGTTTCGTCAGTTCAATCAATCCTTGAGGATGTTTCTCTATTAGCTCTTTGAGTTGTTTTGGTTTTTTTTGACCTTTGAAAAAAGGCTTGAATATTTCCCTTAATTCTTCTAAAGGGAAATCTCCGGGTTTAATCGGTTCTAAAATATGCCAGTTTCCTTCTTCTTCTAGCCAAGGTATTAAGCCAGCCCTAACGACTGAGGATTTACCACTTCCTGATGTCCCAATAATTGGTACAAAATTAGTGTTTTCCAGGCTTTGTTTTATTTTTTCAGTGACTTCTTTTCGACCAAAGAAGAATTCTTTTTCTTCAGATTCAAAAACCTCTAAACCCTGATAGGGACAGAGAATATCTCCATTGTCATCTCTGATAGGTTCTATCGTGGCGAGCTGATGAGGAGAATCATGCTGCACAATTACAATAGAACGTCCACGCCCCATGCGAATAGGTTCCTGTCTGCTCTTGTGGAGGTCTCGATAAATAAAATCAAATAGGCGATCTCCTGTTACTGCACCTTGTTCATCAGCATTACTGTTAGATAATCCTTCTAACAAAGCACCTGTAAAAACACTGTGTTTCTCCCGTTTTTTTACGATTGCTGCTTCACTACTACGACAAGCCGTAATCAGGCAATAATCTGTTTTAGAGCTGAATGCTTGAAGTGAGCTTTCAATTAAGTTTTGTTCTAGAAAAAGACCGCTGTGACAAGCATCCAGTAATAGTACTAGGTTGCTCAAGTTTGATTGAATTATCAGTTTGCTCAGAGCACTGAGGGCTAAACCTCCCTTTTGCGCCGTAATCTTTTCATCTTCCAAAGTTACGGTACAATTTTCAGTTGCTATGTATCCAGTTGGTTCCTCAATATCTAGAGAATCAAAAACTTTAAAGCCATGTCCAGTAAAATAAATTAAAGCTTCATTGAAATCTGCTTTTTTCTGCAAAAACTCTTTCAAAGTATCAGCTATTTTTTTTGTAGTAACGTTATCCGTTAAGACTTTAACATATTTGTATCTTTTATCTTTATTCAGCACCTCTGCAACTGCAGAAGCATCTGTATATGCCTTGTTCAACATCGAAAAATATTTATCATCATATTTTGAAATACCAATTACAAGGGCATATCGTGCCATTTTTTAACCTCCAAAATAGAAAAAAAATTCAACTGTATTAAATTCTATTGACCTATCGCCGCACCCAAAACTGCATGAGCCACTACAGGTTTAAAAATATCACTATGAGAACCTGCTAAACCTGCATTTGGCAGATGTTTACAAATATACTTGCTACTTTCAATGTTATAAACTTTACCTGCTTCAAAGGAATAAGCTATATCCTGAGGTAACATCTCTAGATCGACAATATCTAGTCCTAACCCTCGCGCCCCAAACGTTCCCAGAGCACCATACTTGGGTAATTGCCCTGGTGCAAAATCAACCTCACTCAGAACAACACCTGCTCCCAGTGGATACATTTTACCCACTGCGGTATCGTACTCTGACTGAGTTGTAATAATTGGCCCTGCTACTCGACCCTCTGCAATAATTGAGTGAAAGTAACCGGGTTTTTTGTCTGAAATAACTGGAATTTCAGAGCAGTAAGACCAAAAAGAAAGCGCACCTTGGAGTAGTGCCAAAGAGTTCACAGGTCTTACAAGTTCACCCTTTCCACCTTTACCTGCCAAAATTGCAGAAACGACAATACAACCAAAACTATGACCTTTTAGATGAAATCGTACATTTTCTGGTGCAGCTTCTTGTAGTTGCTTCAATAGTTGAGAACCGCCACTTTCTCCAAATTGACGCGCCCGTTCCTTCATTTTCCAAAAAGAAAGGATTCTCAAAGGTGCAAGTAATCCTCTTAAACTATAGCCACTACCAAAATCAAAGGATTCATCTGCAAACTCTTCCTCAAAAGCTTGGTAGATTTGTTCGGGATCAAAAGGCTCTCGATCATTTCCCGGAGCTGCACCTTCACCGTCATGACCCAAACCAGACAATTGGTTTAGTTCTTCATAAGCCTCTCGCACATTGGAGGGCAGTTCTGGCGGTTCCATATCTTCCATTGCTGCCGATAAAATAGTCTGAAGGGGTTGTTTGGCAACTTCAGTATCTGCTATTCGTTGGTATTGGTTGATCAAGTTTTCCATTGGAGTTCCAGATGTGGCATCAAAAGATACCGCCTGTTCCAAATTCTCGTCTCCCCAGGGCAAGCTAGGCCAATGCAGTCCAATAAATAAAGATTTGAATCCTGATCGAACTTGCTCCATTTTAGCTAAGTCAGTTTTTTGAACAGCGATCGCAGTTAACCAGTTTCTATATTGATGACGGGCAGCTGGAACGTCTCCCATCCAACCGTGACTAAAAATAAAAACATCTGTAATTGGTTCGTTAGCCAAAATTTCTACCAATTTTTGGCTCATCTCACCCCTTTCCTGCTCATTACCATACTGATCAAAAGCTACTAGGTAATAGTTTACGGATTGTCCTCCTTGCAGGACAATTTCAGGTAAATTATCGATAGGCATCTTCTTAAATTTTAAGTCTGTGAGTTCTATTTACTAATCGTCATCTTGCAATGATGAGTGACTAGAAAATACAACCCTTTACACATCCGAGGTTATCCTTGATGAGAGATAAATTATTAACCTATACACCAGGGCTTTTGTGAAGTGCAATTTATACCAAATTAAATGGGATTACCCTGGCAGTAATAGGGCGACAACTTTTGATAAAATCGGCTTGATTTTATCAAAGGTTGTATTGACCTTATCGGCGAATCGATTAGAAATCTGTTGTGCTTGATCTTCCGGCACGTCCACTTCTATCAACGTGCCATCGTCTAACTCAATTAACTTGGTAGCGGTCATGATTATACCTAACTGAACGTCTACTCAACTCCTAAAAGTTGTTTGACCCAGCATTGGTGGGTTAAGGCCAGCAACCTAGCCCTGGCTACAAGGCGAAACAATTAACGCCCCTCTAACGCACCACTAGCAATAGTGTCAAATATGAGATGCACCTGATGTTGAATTCGAGTAGTTTATTTTGTGATGATCAGCTTTGATGGCTATCAATTTGTTATTGATAGCTAATTTACTTTCCAAAAACAGTATTACACACAATTAAGACTATTTTAGTTAACTTATGTTAAGTTTATTAATTTTATAAAAAACTTTGACGAGAGATAATTCACAACAATGAATTAGTCAGGCTTTCAGGGACTTTTGTCTTGGTAGTACGAAGTAGTAAGTAGGGCATAAAGTGTCGATGAATTGCTCTGAAGCAGGGTGAAGTAACCTGAAGTAAATTACAATTACTCTAGTATTTATATTGGAGATGTAAACAAATAATTGCAAGAGTTATAAAACATAAAACTCCGAATAAGTAGGAACCGTAAGGAATACAAAGTTTTTTAGTTTAGCGAAAATCACAATTTACTTTTACAACTCATTTATACACTGAAAAATATCGTACAAATACTCATTGCTAAAGTCCAAGAAATTTGATACCAGTATCAAGACAAATAGGGAGAGGTGAGGTGTTGACTGTAGGGATTGGCCGTAGGCCAGGCTACGCGAACGCATCATCACTACCCAGCCCAAATAGAAAAACCAAATAACCAAGCAGTAAAGTAAGGAAATGCGATTGACCTTTGGTCACGCTACGCGATGCGACCTAGGAGCCGCTAAAAGCGATCGCATTTCCCTGTTCCCTACTCCCTACTCCCTACTCCCTACTCCCTACTCCCTACTCCCTACTCCCTAACAAAAAAAAATAGCCGCAGAAATACTATCCACGGCTAGATGAACCTTATGTCATTCAGATTTCGCACCATACCAGACATGCTCCCATGGGAGCAGCCCCGATGGTTTGCCCAGGGGGCAAAGCCCCCCAGTAACTTAATAGCCTAACCCAGAGTTAGGTACTTGGTCATCATCGTAATAAATTCTCCAGGAAGTCCAGTCGGTTGCAGAGGAGTCCACTCGGAGATTTCCGCATAACCCAGTGCATAGAGGGAATGCATGGTGTTGATGATGCCCTTGCGGGAGCCCCTCAAAATATGCTGAACCGGATATTTTTTGGGAAACGATTCTTGAGGATTATTACTAGGAGTTATATCCTCGGGATTAGTCTCTGGGTTTGGGCGAAATTCGGAATCCATAAGGTTCACCTTTTGCTTGTTGTTTGCATACCATAATCATAATGATTCTAAATTATTTTGTCAAGGGTTTTTAGAAATTTTTTTTTGACAGCAAATTTCGCCCCCCTAGCCCCCCAAATTTGGGGGTAAATTGAGTTAAAGTCCCCCAGAATTGGGGGATTTAGGGGGCAAATTCGTAATTCATAAAAATTCGAGACGCTCTATTGAACGTCTCGAAAAAGCTACTCTTTTCTCGCAGTTATCAGGTACGCTTTTCAACTTCAAAGTCCCCCTTATTAAGGGGGATTTAGGGGGATCAATTTGTACCTTATGGGATATACAATTGCTATATAGCGTTTCTCGCAGTTATCAGGTACGCTTTTCAACTTCAAAGTCCCCCTTATTAAGGGGGATTTAGGGGGATCAATTTGTAACTTATGGGATATAGAATTGCTATATTTTGACTATAGGGTTTTTCATATTTATTAGGTACATTTTGAATTGAGTAGGGATCCCCCCTAACCCCCCTTAATAAGGGGGGGACTTTAAGAAGGGGGAGACCTTAATAAGGGGGGAATATGATTCACGATTCCCTGTTGCCTATTGCCTCTTGCCTATTGCCTCTTGCCTTGGGCGTAGCGCTATAATCCTATTCTATGCCTTCAATCCTATCTTCAACCTCCTGATACAATTCCCGCAACAGCTGTAAATTACTCTCACTGGTTTCCCAATAGCCACGTCCATTAACTTCCAATAACGTAGAGACTACTTTACGGAAGGAATTGGGATTCAAATTCATTAACCGCTGACGCATTTCTTCATCCTGGATAAAGGTAGTATTCACATCTTCATAAACCCAGTTATCCACTGCATCAGCCGTTGCACTCCAACCCATAGTATTCACTAAGCGTTTGGAAAGTTCCCGAACCCCTTCATAGCCATGATTCAACATCCCTTCGTACCACTTGGGATTAAGTAACTTAGTCCGGGCATCTAAACGGACGGTTTCTGATAGGGTGCGAACCTGAGCATTAGCAGTAGTAGTATCAGCAATGTAAGCGGTTGGTTTCTTACCATCGTTGCGCAAGTTTGCTACTACTTTAGTGGGGTCAGAGTCAAAGTAATGAGAAACATCAGTAAGGCTAATTTCCGATGAATCAAGATTTTGGAAGGTAACATCAGCGGTTTTCAAGGCGGACTCAAAAATCTTCTGACTCTGTGCCATGGTGCCTGGGCTATCAGAAGAGAAAGCAAAGGACTTGCGACTGAGATACATATTCTGTAACTCGGCTTCTTCTTCCCAGGTGCTGTTTTCTACAGCTAAATTAACATTGGAGGCATAGGAACCAGACGCATTGGAGAACACCCGAGTTGCAGCTTGCCGTAGATTAATCCCCATCTCTTGAGCTTGTTGCAAACTGTGTTTCCGCACAAAGTTCATTTCCAGGGGTTCATCCGCTTCTGCGGCCATTTTCACCCCTTGGTCTAGTAAATTCATCTGATTGATGAACAAATCCCGGAAGACACCGGAACAGTTTACTACCACATCAATCCGAGGACGACCTAACTCTTCTAAGGGAATTAGTTCTAATTTATTCACCCGTCCCAAGGCATCGGGCACTGGCTTAACCCCGACCATCCATAGAATTTGGGCTAGGGATTCCCCGTAGGTTTTAATATTATCGGTACCCCATAGCACACACGCAATGGTTTCTGGCCAAGCCCCATCATTATCTCGCTTTTGCCGTGCCAAGAGTCGGTCTACTACGATTTTGGCAGATTTCACCGCTGCTAGGGTGGGGATGGATTGGGGGTCGAGGGCGTGAATATTCTTACCGGTGGGTAGCACATCGGGATTTCGGATCGGGTCACCACCAGGACCGGGCAGCACATATTCCCCATCTAAGGCTTGGAGCATTGCTCCTAGTTCGTTGTCTGCTACTATCTGCTCTAAACAGAATTCCAGATAGTCAAACAGAGGCTTGATCGCGTCGGAATCTACTTTGGTGTACCCTACATTGTGCAAGGCTTCTACCCACGGTTCTTTTTTACCAAGGTTGAGGAAGTTGAGTTTAGAGACTGTAGAGACCCGTCCATCGCTGTCGATTTGAGCTTGAACCATAGCACTAACAGCAGCACGGGTAGCTTGGGTGATATCTTGCAACAATTCCACATCAGCTAAGATGCCTTGGTCATTGTTGCTGTAAATTTCATCAATCTCTCGCTCAATACTGTTGGCAATAATCCGGGGTAAACCGATGATTTCGTCTTCGCTACGGTCTAGGTTGGCAATATTGACTAGAGTTGCGATCGCTTCTTCTGCGGTTGGTGGCTTACCAATCACATGCAACCCACAGGGTAACAACCTTGACTCAATTTCCATCAAACGGCGGTACACCTGACCTACCAAAGTATCCCGTTCTTCGCCACTCAGCTCCTTGGCATCTTGCTCGGGCAACGCAATATCTTGATCAAGATTCACCAAGCGGCACTTATCCATAATGGTGTTAACAATAGGAACACCGCGCCCAGTATCTTTAAGAGTTTGATAAGACCCAATTAACTCACTGAGTTCCTTTAACCCCTTATATAATCCAGCATTTTCTGCCGGTGGGGTGAGATAGGATATGGTTTCAGCGTAGCTGCGGCGTTTGGCAATGGTTGCTTCACTGGGATTATTAGCAGCATAGTAATACAGATTGGGAATAGAACCAATTAAATTATCTGGATAACAGTCTCCAGACATCCCCATCTGTTTCCCTGGCATAAATTCTAGAGACCCGTGGGTGCCGAAGTGCAGAACCGCATCCGCTTGCCAGATTTGTTCTAAATAGGTGTAATAGGCGGCAAAGCCATGGTGAGGACTTGCGGAACGGGAGAACAACAATAGCATTGGGTCTCCTTCATACCCAAAGGTAGGTTGTACTCCAATGAATACATTCCCGAAGTGCTTGCCGTAGATTAACAAGTTTTGTCCATCACTATTCAGATGTCCTGGTGGTGGTCCCCAGTTTTCCTCTAAGCGATTGGAGTAGGGAGTAAACCGTTCATACTCCATCACCGACATCCGGTGAGCAATATTCAATTCTGGACTAGCGTACTGAGCTTGGGCATCATGGATCACCTCTTGCATCAGTGCCTCAGCGGATTCCGGCAAGTCTTGGACATCATAACCATTGTTGTTCAGGGCTTCCATCACCTTATAGATGGAACCAAATACATCAAGATAGGCCGCTGTCCCAACATTGCCTTTATCTGGGGGAAAGCTAAAGACTGTGATGGCAATTTTCTTATCAAGCTTGGGCTTACGGCGCAAATTCGCCCACTTCATCACCCGTCGGGCTACTGATTCAATCCGGTCCTGTAACGCAATGGATTTTCCAGTTGCGCCATCCCGTCCGGATAGGATAATTGGTTCAATGGCACCATCCAGCTCTGGAATGGCAATTTGCAATGCTACTTGAATCGGGTGCAGTCCCAAGTCACTATTTTCCCACTCTTCCGTAGTTTGGAAGACTAAGGGAAGTGTAACCATATAGGGGCGATTGAGGCGTTTTAAGGATTCAATTGCTTTGGGATGGTCTTGCCGTGCTGGACCTCCTACTAGAGCAAAGCCGGTTAGAGATACCACAGCATCCACTAAGGGGACTACGGTTTTGCCATGTTCCTCAGAAAAATAGGTATCTACAGGTTTAGAGAAATCCAGACCACCAGCAAATATGGGAATCACCCTTGCTCCCATGGCTTCCAGTTCCTGCACCATGGCTACATAATGGGCATCATCCCCTGTAACTAGGTGAGTGCGTTGCAGGACTAAACCAATACAGGGAGCAAGAGGGTCTTTTAAGTCTGTTGAGATATCCTGACGGCTACTATACCAGTTCAGGTATTCCTTGACATCTTCAAACATTTGTGGTGCTAGAGGATGCCAAACCCCCATATCTGGATAAACTACTGGGTCTTTGAATTGGACAGAGGTTTCGCTGTTTTTCTTCTCGCGCTTAAAGACATACTTATCTGCTAGCATCAGCAAGAAGTTTTCCAGGTTATCAGAAGACCCCCCTAGCCAATACTGGAAACTCAGCATGAAGTTGCGAGCATCCTGAGCTTTGTCCATGGGCATATACTTCAGGACTTTCGGTAAGGTCTGCAACAGCTTGAGCATACTGTCTTGGAAAGAAGACCCAGATTTTTTCTTGCGCTTACGCATGAATTGTGCGATCGCACTCTTGGATTGACCCAAATTGGCCATGGAGAAGCTACCTAATTTATTCAGGCGCATCACTTTAGGCATTGATGGAAATACTACTGCGGCATCCAAGCGATCGCGATGGGGTTGTACAGCGGCTACTACCTTCTCGGCCAAGTCTTCTATAAAGATTAGTGAAGCGATAAAGATATTGGCTTCTGCTATATCCCGTTTAAAGTCTTCATAGTTTTCTGGGTCACGGAGTTCCTCAATGAGGTAACCGCTGATTTCAATAGCGATATCCGGTTGATTTTGATTGATTGACCGAACAGCAGCTGATAATGCACTTTGGTACTGCGGTTCTAGCACGACATAGACCACCTTCAGCAAATGACGCCCATTCAAGGGTTCCGGGGTGATGTGTCTAATGGTGGACTTGACGTGAGTGAACATGTGGCTAGATCTCCTTCCTGATTATTCGTTATCTGTGCCTTACCTTGAGTGGCGGTAAGTGGCTGATCACCTTTGATAGTTTTGATCGTATTTAGATTTTATTGACAGATGTGCTATCGAACGTCTCTACCAGTGACCACTCACTCTTGGTTGAAATAGTTTTGTTTTGCCAACTAAAGAGTTTCTATCAAAAAACGTATACTTTCAGGGAGTTCCAGCGGTTATCTGATACAATTCGATATAAAAATTACGGGTTTTTGTAATATTACTTAACAATTATTGAAGTGCTAAATCCGCTTAGCTTAAAAAAACTAAACAATAAAAATCCTTGACAAAGGTAACCTTAGCTGTATATATAAGGATATTTTATCGATTTATACAACTATTACTTATCGTTACTACTTAATCATTACTTAAGATTTTGTAGTCAGCCGTCAGTGGTAAGCAGTCAGCACTCAGCAGTCAGCAGTCAGCACTCAGCGGTCAGTGGTCAGCAGTCAGCACTCAGCATTTGACTGAAAGCTGAACGCGCACGCGTGGGCGTAGCGCATAAGCTGATAGCTGATAACTGATAGCTGATAGCTGATAGCTGATAGCTGATAGCTGAAAGATGATAGCTGATAGCAAGCCAGATAGTGATAATTAGGAGTGGGGAAGAGTGCCAGCAGCAGATATTTTAGTTATGTCCAATGGCCCAGGAGAGTTGACCACCTGGGTGCGACCAGTGGTAAAGGCATTGCGGGAAACTCTAGGGAATGACCGTTCATTACTCCGGATATCGGTAGTGCTATCTCCTTGCCCTCATGCCACGGGCAAAGAAGATGCGATCGCAAAATCCTACCCAGAAGTAGACCGGGTTCAGGCAGCGGAGGATTTTTTACCATTCTTGTTGTCGGGTAAGACAGCTGAAAACTGGGACTGGCATCCACAAGGGGTTGTTCTATTCCTAGGGGGAGACCAATTTTTCCCAGTAGTGATTAGTAAGCGCTTAGGGTATCGCAGTGTTGTCTATGCCGAGTGGGATGCTCGTTGGTACCGCTGGATTGACCACTTTGCAGTGATGAAACCCGATATTATCGCTCAAGTGCCTAAGAAATATGCCCACAAATTCACCATAGTGGGGGATTTAATGGCAGAGATTAGAGGGTTACAGGTTAATAAGGGGTTACAGGTTGCAGGTTCTCAGGTTAATCAGGAGCTACAGGTTACTCAAGGGTTACAGGTTACAGGTTATCAGGTTACAGGTTCAACGGAAGATACCCTTGAACATTCCACTGAAGTGATCGCACTATTACCGGGGTCAAAACCAGCCAAACTAGCTCAGGGAGTGCCTTTGTCTTTAGCGATCGCTGAACACATCCACAGGGCTAGACCCCAAACTCGCTTTGTGATTCCCGTTGCTCCTACCATAGATCTCAAAACATTAGCCAAATTTGCCAATCGAGATCACAATCCCATCATTAACAAGACAGGATGGTCAGAGGCACAACTTATTAGACTTCTTGCAGAAGTCGGGAACAGGGAACAGGGAACAGGGAACAGGGAACAGGAAACAGGGAACAGGGAACAAGAATTGAGGCCAAGGGATGCAGCGTGGTCTTGGGGGTTCCCTCCAGGAGCGACTGCATCAAGAACACGATCAGAACAATACTTTTGCAAGAGGTCTATTTATCAACAGTCGCCTTTTAATCGAGATAACCTTCAACCAGCTAACCTTGGCCAAAAGGCCACGCTACGCGAACAACCTTCAACCCTTAAACCTCCTAACCTTCAACCAAATACCCCGCCCTCGCAACTATTCCTCCAAACCCCCAGTGGCTTGTGTGTAGAACTCTGGGATTCCTTTCCGGCCTATGAGTTGTTATCACAATGTTGTCTTTGCTTAACCACAGTGGGAGCGAATACTGCTGAATTGGGGTCTCTGGCGGTACCCATGATTGTGCTGTTGCCGACGCAACAGTTAGATGCCATGCGGGCTTGGGATGGCTTACCCGGTCTATTGGTCAAGTTACCAGGAGTAGGGTCTAGCCTAGCGAAAGTGATTAACTGGTTGGTGCTAGGGCAAAAGCGTCTGTTTGCATGGCCCAATATTTGGGCAAAAAGAGAAATTGTGCCAGAATTGGTAGGGAAACTTGAGCCGGTTGAGGTTGCCCAACTTGCCCTAGACTATCTAGAGCATCCAGAGAAGTTGTCCGAAATGCGATCGCATCTCAAGAGTGTTCGCGGAAAACCAGGAGCTGCCCAAACCTTAGCTCAATTGGTTAAACAAGAACTTGACAAAGACTTTATATCGGGTACCTAAATCAATTCTGATAATTTTTGATTCCCGACTCCCGATTCCCGATTCCCTACTCCCGATTCCCGATTCTCTACTCCCTACTCCCGATTCCCTACTCCCTACTCCCTACTCCCTACTTTACCTTGACTTTCCCAGTTAGATGGGATTACAATACTATTCCGCAATAGTATTTTAGTTATGGTTGTCGGTACAACACAAGCTGCATCTCTGCTGGGTATATCATCTCAGCGACTGCGGATGCTATTAAGTAAAGATCGCATCAAAGGAGCCAAAAAAGTTGGTCGGTTTTGGCAGATTCCATTATATGATGGTGTCCCAGTGGTCACCGAAGGTCGTAGGGGACCAAAAGGTACATGGAATCAGGAGAAACATCTGGAAACTACCTATATCCACGTTAATGAGGAAGCCTTAAAGAGCAATCACAAGAACCAGACATCGTTGCCAGTGTTTACTGTTAAACGGGGTGAGCGCACTCATTACTGTCATGAGGTAGAAATAGCAGGAGCCTGCCGACTGGTTTATAGACCCAATCAAGCTGAGTCTATTAGTGATTCGGTGTGGCTCCAAGTTGAGCCTAACGTTCCAGTGACTACTAAAGTATTTACTGGTAGTGAGGACCTCGACGAGACATTAGAAGAGTGTCAAGATAGCCTTGACGCAACAGTTCACGAAGTTAGTTAAATTAAGAGCTATTTTTCAATAACGCTTGCTAGCAATACCTTTAAGCTCAAGCTTGCATTAAAAACCAAGCGCCAAGATTCAACAAACCTGTAATCAAACCACCAAGAATCATTCCTTTAATCAATTCCCATCGTCCTAGCACTCTTAGCACAATTAATACTGGGATAACATAGACTAACTGAGCGATACCAATCATAGACAATATAAAAAAATAAAACAGACCATCATAACCCGTAGATTGTTGAACAATAATCCAACAAATAATAGCTATTACTAGGTTTATAAAAATAACGACTAAACTGCCGATTACAAGAGGATTTTTATGATTTATGCTTGGCATATCACATGAATAGTAGGGAATCGGGAATCGGTGCATCTGACCTTTGTAAAGGTGCGCTTTCTACCAAGATGCCCATGGCACCACAGGCAAGATGCCCATAGCACCACAGGCAAGATGCCTGTTCCACCAACATGCCCATGGCACCACAGGCAAGATGCCCATGGCACCACAGGCAAGATGCCTGTTCCACCAACATGCCCATGGCACCACAGGCAAGATGCCCATGGCACCACAGGCAAGATGCCTGTTCTACCAAGATGCCCATGGCACCACAGGCAAGATGCCCATGGCACCACAGGCAAGATGCCCGTTCCACTATTCTCCCCTGTTCCCTGTTCCCAGATCCGCTGTTCCCTACTTCTGCAAAAAGTCTATTCTATAGCAAGTGGAAATTGTCACCACTGAGTTGATCTAGATGCACATCCTCAATCACAAGGGTTCCACCAGTTTTAGGAGAAAGCACAACACCCTGGTCACTGTCAGATAGGATACCAGACGCTACTGCTCTATTAAACCACTGTTGGGGATCAATGGCACCAAAGCCCCTCAATTTAATCAGATCTGCACCAATTTCAAAGTCCTCGATCACATCCACATCACCATGGCGGAAGCTACTGCCCTTAGTGAACAAAAACTCATCATGACCAGCACCACCAACTAACGTATCACTACCACGACCACCATTAATCCTGTCATCACCACCACCACCGGTGATGTGATCATTACCACGACCACCAACTAACCGATCCTTACCACGACCACCATTAATCGTGTCATTACCACCACCACCCATAATGATGTCACGACCAGAGCCACCATCAAGCACATCCTTACCAGCACCCCCTTTAATTACATCCTTGCCTCCATCCCCAGAGAGGGTATCATTACCACCACGACCGACAATAATATCGTTACCGTCTCCACCACTAATGTGGTCATTACGACGAGTACCAATCAGTTTGTCATCCCCTGGGGTACCAGTTGTCCCTGATTTAACTGGCACCAGACCAGCATCCCATACCAATTGGTCAATCCCTTCTGGCAAGAATCGAGTGATCGGACCGATAGTGACACGACCGGTATTGGGATCAACATCACTATCTATGGGACTATCGCTATCAAAGAACAGCCGTGGGTCGTTATTTTGGGTAGTAAAAGTAAATCCTTGGGGCGCAACGAATTCCAGGGTATAACGAGTAGAAAGGTCATCCGGGATATTCTCAAACAGATAGAAACCAGGATTCTCATTATTATCGTCATTCGTAGTAGTGGTTTGGAGTAAGTTACCGTTGATGTCCAAGAGATTAACAGTAACGCCATTCACCCCATTTTCAGGAGGCTCATTTTGGAGACCATCTTTGTTGCTGTCTAACCAAACGTAATTGCCAATAGAACCAGTAGGGTCATTCGGGTTTGGTTCTGGTATTACTGGTTGTGAATTGGAATTCTCGTTATCGTTGATTACTATCATGGTTACTTTCCTATTAATGAAATGTATGTGTATAGGGGAGTAGGGAGTAGGGAGTAGGGAGTAGGGAGTAGGGAGTAGGGAGTAGGGAAGAGGCAATAGGTAATAGGCAAAAGGCAATAGGCAAAAGGCAATAGGCAAAAGGCAAAAGGCAAGAGGCAAGAGGCAAAAGGCAAAAGAAACAATATAGGGTTTTGGATAGCAATAAGGTACACAGGATTTTATCCCTGTTACCGATTCCCGATTCCCGATTCCCGATTCCCTAAAATCTACAACCTGTGTACCTCCCCTAGGTGTTGCTAATCCCAGACCTATCTAAAAAATGAGATAGTCGGCTCAATCTGTCCCGCCATTTTGGCCATAGTTGCAAAACGTTACAAATTGAGATCTGATCTAGGGTGGGCAGTGGTTTTTCAAGGGATAGTAATAGTGAAAAATCCGATAGAGCACTGCCCACCACAGCCAGATCTACCTGTAGGGTCGGCAGTGCTTTCTCAAGGGATAGTAATAGTTGAAAATCCGATAGAGCACTGCCCACCACAGCCAGATCTACCTGTAGGGTCGGCAGTGCTTTCTCAAGGGATAGTAATAGTTGAAAATCCGATAGAGCACTGCCCACCAGAAGATTAATTTTATTAAAAAATAAGATAACTATAGTGTTGAGAATAGAGTTCTGATGTAGGGTGGGCAGTACTTTCTCAAGGGATAGTAATAGTTAAAAATCCGATAGAGCACTGCCCACCAGAGTAGTGATGTAGGGTGGGCAGTGGTTTGTCAAGGGATAGTAATAGTTAAAAATCCGATAGACCACTGCCCACCACAGCCAGATCTACCTGTAGGGTCGGCAGTGGTTTTTCAAGGGATAGTAATAGTTGAAAATCCGATAGAGCACTGCCCACCACAGCCAGATCTACCTGTAGGGTGGGCAGTGGTTTTTCAAGGGATAGTAATAGTTAAAAATCCGATAGACCACTGCCCACCAGAAGATTAATTTTATTAAAAAATAAGACAACTATAGTGTTGATAATAGAGATCTGATGTAGGGTGGGCAGTGGTTTTTCAAGGGATAGTAATAGTTAAAAATCCGATAGACCACTGCCCACCAGAAGATTAATTTTATTAAAAAACAAGACAACTATAGTGTTGATAATAGAGATCTGATGGGGTGCATCTCATTTTTGGAGTTTGACCTGGTGGTGCGTTACGGGCAACAACCTAACACTTGCTACAGCTTGCGTCTTGGTGAGCTCGCCCCTAACGCACCCTACCGCACTTTTTTACAAATATGAGATGCACCCGATCTGATGTAGGGTGGGCAGTGGTTTTTCAAGGGATAGTAATAGTTTAAAATCGGATAGACCACTGCCCACCAGAGGATTAATTTTAGTAAAAATCTAGATAATTAACTAACTTTTACTAATTAATTTACTGTCGGTGGGCAGTGCTTTAAGGGATTCCCATCGTATTTTATTGGTCTCTTCCACTGCCCACCCTACGATTAATATCAATAATTTAATTACGATTAATCGTCGCAATTTGGTAATAAAAAAAAATTCCTAAACCCCTTGACATTTAATAAATAAATTAATATATTAATAATGGAAACACTTTAAACCAATAACGATTCATGAGTACAAACTTTCCTTCACAACCTGATGAAAATCAAAACCCTGAAAACCAAGGTCGCAAAGCTAAGAAAGCCAAGCACATCTTGGTCGGTTCTCCTGAACAAGTTCGGAAAACAATTCTTGCCATCTATTCTCTTAAATACGCTTATCCCGACGAGTGGAGCACTCCCGAGCCTACCGGAAATCCTGGTGAGGTTATGGTGACTTTGATTCGATACTTTTACGTAGATTAGGATAGTAAATTGCCAGGGCCACGCCCTGGCGACCAGGAATTGTGAACGTTTTTTTGGGGAGGGGTATAAATAAGCAGTCAGCCGTCAGCATTCAGCCGTCAGCTTATTTTATTCAAAAGCACTGATTGCGCATAAGCTGATAGCTGATAGCTGATAGCTGAATAACTCGGGAATAATGTACAATTAATCAGTCAGGAGTTATTTGGTTTACGTGCAGCTTAGCTGTACTGATTGAGGTTTACACAATATAATTCGGTCAAGTATTGGGGTTTATCTGAGCTTGACCGATTTTTTTTATTGATTGTTATACTTATAGAAGTTATTAAGGGGAGTTGTGATCCCCCCTAACCCCCCTTAAAAAAAGGGGGGAAAAGAGTAGGCGTAGGGTGCGTTAGGGACGGGCTCGGCCTCATTTTATCGGTAGTCAGTCTTGGAAGAGTCCGTCCCGTAACGCACCACCAGGTCAAACTGCAAAAATGAGATGCACTCGTTTTGATCCCCCCTAACCCCCCTTAAAAAAAGGGGGGAAAAGAGTAGGCGTAGGGTGCGTTAGGGACGGGCTCGGCCTCATTTTATTGGTAGTCAGTCTTGGAAGAGTCCGTCCCGTAACGCACCACCAGGTCAAACTGATAGCTGAATAAGTAAAAATGGATGAAGAAAGAAGACAAGCATACCTCAACTTGATCCAGCAACTGCTAACTTGTTCCAGCGGTGAAGAATTTCAAATTTTTGAGAGCAACCGCGAGTTAGTAGATGCAGAATTATTGCAGGTAATGGCACAAGAAGCAGAAAAACTAGCAGCAGATGGTAACCAAAATGCTGCTGATGTTTTACTTCGTTTCAGGAGTGAGCTTTTAGAGAGAATTTCAGAATCCTCTACGTTAGTTAATCCTTCATCCGAAGACTATTGGCAATTCTTGACAGAGGTATTGATAGCAACTATTAACAGCAATAGTGACCCCAAAGTTGTCTACCCACTCCTGGAAGCAAACCTAGAGAAACTCGATGATAATTTTATCGATATCTTAAAAACCTGGGCAAGTGCTAAACTCTCAGAGTTGGAACCAGAAAGAGCAGAAATTATTGGTATATATATTGGTGAATTCAGCAACCTAATCAATAATTTTAATCTGGATAATAAAGCCAATAATATGGAAATTGCCATTGCTGGTTACGAAACGATTATAACAGTTTTAACCCTTGAAAATAACCCAATAATTTGGGCAAATATTCAAAATAACCTGGGCATTGCCTACAGTGACAGAATTAATGGAGATAAAGCTGATAATCTCGAACTTGCTATAGAAGCATACCAACTAGCTTTGGAAGTTCGCACCAAACAAGACTTCCCCGAAGATTGGGCAATGACTCAATATAATCTGGGTAATGCCTACAGTAAGCGAATACTAGGAAATAGTGCAAAAAATCTGGAAAAAGCGATCGCATCCTATCAAAATTCTTCAGAATTTTACACCCGTGACGCCTATCCCAAAGATTGGGCAGACATCCAACGTAATATTGGTAAACTGCTGGTTCAGCAAGGAAGCTGGTATGATGGGCTATCCCGCTTAGAGCAAAGCCTCCCGATCTATCGTCACACCGAAAATCTAGAAGCCCTTGCGGATTCAGTATACCACATTGCCCGCACCCATCATTTAATCATGAACCTAGACAAAGCCCGGATGAATTACCGGGACGCTCTCCGCATCTACAATCATCTTAATAATCAACCAGGAATAGCTATCTGCAAAACGGGATTAGGCATCCTCATGATTTCCATTGGATTTATCGACGATGCTAGACAAGAACTAACCCAAGCTTATGAAATTTGTCATACAATTAAGGATAACCAAGGAATTGATAATATTCAACAACTACTCCAAGTAATTAACAAAATTAAAGCCAAGCCATAGCCATGAGTGAAGCCGATCAACTTTGGGATGAAACCGACGCAATTTTTACTAGCTGGAATCTTGAAGACATTCCTTTTTCTGAAAGTGCTTCTAGCTTGGGGTCAAACCTAGATCAAGTTTTCACAGGTCGCACCCAGGAGTTAAGGACGATATTTCATTTGTTGCGGGGTCGCGAACGGAAGCGGATATTAGTCTATGGTTCCGTTGGTATTGGTAAAACAGCATTTATTTTAGAAGTCTTGAGCGTCTTACAACGAAAAAGTAAAGATACTCTCGCTACCTATATTAGTCTACCCTTTGAAACTGATTTAGCAACCGCTGCTTTGATTGCCCTAGCTCGACATATGCCAGAGGATGAGTGGGCGCAACAACTGTTAAACAACATGGGATTGATGAGTGAATCTACTCGCAAAACCAAGACCAAGTTTGATGCCAAAATCGCCGGGTTTGGGGGAAGCATTGAAGCGGAAGCTAAACCGGTTAATGCCCCAAAGTTTCCCACTCTCACCTTTCAAGACTTATTGGAAAGGGCGCTAGAAACCTATAGTCGTGTGGTGATTGCTATCGATGATTTAGATAAACAAGACCCAGCCAAAGTGCGTCAACTATTGCACGATGCTCAAGGCATGCTCAAAGGTGATGCTTGGTTTATTTTGACTGGGCATCCTTCCGGGTTGACTAGGGATTTGTTGATCTCTGAACGAGGGTTATTTGATTTAGCCTTAGAGATTACAGCATTAGACCAAGCCACCACTTATCAAATGTTAATTAACTATCTCGCTAGCGCCCGGATTAGAGAAACTAGCAAAGACGAAACTAATCCTGATGCGGTTCATCCCTTCACTCTAGAAACCGCTAGAAATCTGTGCGCACATTCCCAGGGGATACCTCGTTGGTTTAATCGCATTGGTAGTTATGTATTACTCAAAGCAGCGGAACTGAAAGCAGAAATAATTACACCAGAGATATTTCAGCAAGGTTTAGAGTATGTCAGTCAGAAACTGCGCGGTCAGTCAGAATTAACTCCTGAAGATTATTATGTCCTTGACTTAGTTTTAGAAAAAGGGGTGCTATCCGATGAAAACGTAACCATGGATGACCTCAAGCGTCTTAAAACTCAACAGTTTAGTCAAGTTTTACCGATTTTAGATAAATTAATCCAATTTGACTTAGTGCGTCGTTTACCTACGGATAAAGCAGCGGAATATCAAGGAAATCCTATACTTTTGCCTCCGTCAGAGCAGTCAGATGAAGAAGAATGAAGAATTTAGAATGAAGAATGAAGAATGAAGAATTTAGAATGAAGAATTTAGAATGAAGAATGAAGAATGAAGAATGAAGAATTTAGAATAGAGAATGGAGAATGGAGAATGGAAAATTAAGAATTAAAAATTAAGAATGGAAAATTAAGAATGGAAAATTAAGAATTAAGAGGAAGTAGGTAGGTAAGCTGATGGCTGATAGCTGATACCAAGTTGCGGTCAAAGGTAGAACTTTCTGTTCCGCCTATCTCCCTATCTCCCTATCTCCCTATCTCCCTATCTCCCTATCTCCCTATCTCCCTAT
>NZ_JAAHIG010000390.1:0-7897 GCF_010692305.1 Moorena sp. SIO4G3
ATTTAACTAACGATAAATTAGACAACTTTGAGGTGCGTACCCAGCAAAGGGTTACTCTCAATCCTACTGTTAGTCCTGAACCAATCCAGCAGATAGAAGCATCACCAGCAGTAATTGAACCGAGTCAGGAGCAACTAATCAGCTTTAACCTAAGACAGGAGCAACTAGCAAGCTTTGAGCTAACAGACGAACAACTCCTAAGCCTGGATTTGACACAGGAGGCATCACTCAACCTTGACCTAAAACCAGTTGAACTCCCAACAATTGCTTTTGCAGAATTAGGAGAAGAGTACCAAGACACTCTCGAAATAGCCAACTACTGGATACGGCGAAGAAGACGCAACCGCCAACAAAGACGCCAACAACAAAGGAGAGAATCGACTCCATCTCCTACCTCTAAACCCAAATCATCCTATTTAAAAGTACTTGCCCCTACTTCGGATAAGGTATTGGATATTCCAGCAACTAGCATTATTTTACAATATGCTTTGGGAGCTGAGGTGGAACTTCGGGTCAATGGTGAACTGGTAGACCCCTCCTTCATTGGACGGACAGAAACAGATACACTAACTAATCTTGTAACTCGGACTTGGTATGGTATTGTCCTTAGGGAAGGGGAAAACACGATCACTGCCACTATCCCTGGGTCAGATAACGTAATTTCTATACCGGTACAAGTAAGGGGAACACCCGATAAACTGGTTGTGAAAACGCGCGAGGCTCGCATCCCAGCAGATGGGCGTTCTCTAGCAACGGTTCAGGGTCGGTTATTGGATAAATTCGGTAATGTCTCTCACCGCGATACCATTGTTACCTTATACACTAGCGACGGTGAGTTTGTTGGTGTAGACCAAAACCCAGACCAACCGGGATTTCAGGTAGAAGCTCGAAAGGGGCAATTTACTACTGAACTGCGCTCAGGCTTAGACGCTAAAACGATTCGGATTAGCGCTGCTACTAATGATTTAGAAGCCTTTACCCAAATGCAGTTTGAAACTGCACTGCGCCCGAGTTTAATAACTGGCGTGATCGATATGCGTTTGGGAACTGAAGGGACAGACTTTTTCAAGGGCTTTCGGGACTTTTTACCAGAGGATGAAGATGATGACACTAAATTTGACATCCGATCTGCTGCTTTCTTCACTGGAAGCGTTGGCGATTGGTTAATCACTGGATCATTTAATACTGACCATGCTTTGAACAAAGGCTGTGATTGTAATGATAGTAATCGGTTATTTCGCGAGTTCCAATCCTCTGAACAAGACTATCCCGTTTACGGTGATAGTTCGACAGTGGATGTAACCACTCCTTCGATAGATAATCTCTATCTGAGGTTAGAACGCTCTGGTACAAAAGTAGGAATAGAAGCGGACTATTTGATGTGGGGGGATTACAACACTGAGGAGTTTTCTAGACGCTCTCAGCTATTTACCTCCACGAGGCGCAAACTCCATGGCTTCAAGACTAACTACAACTTTGGTAAGTTTCAAGTTACTGGATTATTCGCCAATAACGTAGAAGGCTTCCAGCGGGATACGATTGCCCCTGATGGTACTAGTGGTTTTTACTTTCTGTCTCGGCGACTATTGGTTCCTGGTTCAGAAGAGGTTTACATCGAGTTAGAAGAATTACAGCGACCTGGTACTGTAATTAGACGAGAACGTCTCAGTCGGGTCAGTGACTATGAAATTGACTATGACCGTGGCACTTTATTGTTCAACCAACCAATGTTACGTACTGACTTGGATGACGAAGGACGAGTATTAGTGCGACGGATTGTTGTTACTTATCAGTTTGATGGGGATAGCGAAGATACTAATATTTACGCAGGTCGGTTTCAATACAACTTCTCTCGGGAACTTAATAAAGAGAGTTGGCTTGGTGGTAGCTATCTACGGGAAAATCAGGGAGCTAGAGACTTTGAGCTTTATGGTGTTGATGGTTTGTTTTCCTTTGGGGAGGATGTTCAATTAATCACAGAATACGCTCATTCTACCAATGATTCTGACGAATTAGGCTTAGTAAGCGGTTCAGCCTACCGCGTCCAACTAGACGGCAAATTTGGTGATGCTTTCTCCGGTAAGGCTTATTTGCGCTCTACTGAAACTGGCTTTGCCAATAACGCTACTGTTAGTTTTGTTCCTGGTCAAACCCGTTATGGTGCTCAGTTTCTGGCCAAACTGACTGATACCACTAATTTTCGGGTACAGGTAGACCGGGAAACCAACCGAGGTATAGCCCCCCGAGTTGTTACTAGCTTTGGTGATTTATTCGACCCCCGTACCGAACCCCAGGCTGGTAATCGGGTGGATAATTCCCTAACTACTGTAATTGCAGGGATTAAGCAACGTATTGGTCCGGGTAGCCTCCAACTCGACTGGGTGTTTCGCGATCGCGAAGACCGTAAAGATGACTCTAGAAGTCGTACATCCAATCAGTTGCGATCGCGTTTTAAAATGCCCTTAACTGATAACCTTACCTTCCAGGCTCTCAACGAACTAACCCTATCGAGTGAAACCGATTCAGTGTATTCAGACCGGACTGCGATCGGATTAGACTGGCGAGTCTATCCAGGAATTACCATCAATGTCGGACAACAATGGTTTACCCGAGGGCAATTTGAGGGGCAGGAAATTACCCATCTTGGTGTCAGTGGCGATTACAATCTTGGCTCTGATACCACCATCTCTGGACGTTACTCCATTGTCGGGGGATTAGATCAGATGACCGGTCAGGGCGCTATCGGGTTGAAGCAGGGCTGGACGATTTTCCCTGGTATGCGACTAAACCTTGCTTATGAGCGGGTATTAGGTAACTTCCTTGGAGAAAACGCTGCTGCTGATCAGTTCAGTCAACCCTACGCTTTTGGTCAAGGAGCCTCTGCCCTTGGATTTGAGAGTGGCGAAAGCTACAGTATCGGTTTTGAATACACTGACAGTCCTGATTTCAAAGCTAGTTTCAAATGGGAGCATCGTTCTTCTAATCGTGGCAACAACACTGTCATCACTGGAGCAGCCTCTGGGAAATTATCTCCTGCTATAACTGCTTTGTTTAGTTATCGACAGGCGAATGGTGCTAATCAAAGACTTAGGAGCCGATTAGGAAACTCGATCAATCTCAGGCTAGGTGTTGCTTACCGCAATCCCGAGAGCGATAACTTTAACGCTTTGATGCGCTATGAGTTTCGCCAGAATCCTGCTACTATTCCCGATACGATTTTATTAGGCAGTGGTAGTGGTTATAACGAACATCTATTTTCCGGCGAAATGATATATGCTCCGAACTGGCGATGGGAATTTTACGGTAAATATGCTTTGCGTTATAGTAGATCCTATTTATCCAATGATTTAATCGGAGATAGCACCATTCATCTCGGTCAACTCCGAGCATCCTATCGTCTAGGCTACAACTGGGATATAGTCGGTGAAGCTCGCTTGATCTCTCAACCTTCAGCGGATTACTTTGAAAATGGCTTCCTGATTGAAACTGGCTACTACCTGACTCCCAGTCTGCGCCTTGCTGCTGGATACTCTCTTGGTAATATTGACGACTACGACTTCCGTGGCTCTCGTTCCGCCAGTGGTCCGTATTTAGGACTTACTGTCAAACTTGATGGTCTGATTGGTAATCTATTTGGTGGCTTTGGCAATCAAAAGGTAGCACCACCCCAGCAGCAGGAATCTCAAACTGAATCCATTGTTGAAGATAAGCAAGACCAAGAAAATCCCAAGAAAACTAACCAACCTGTGGTTGAAGAAGGGCTAGAGGACAACAGTAAACCCCTTTCTAACGACAAATCAGAAGACGACAACACACAAGCAAGAATAATAGAAAAAAAATAGTATTTTCGGGTACTTGACAATTGGTAATTTGAGTATAATTACCGATTAATCATGACATTTTTATTATTAATTACCAGAAATATCTAGTTGATCATTAACTATATATAGTGTCAGATAATAAACCAGTAAAAAATTACTATTTATCAGTATATTCATATTTCAAATAAGGCAGCTATGAATCAAAATATAATTACCTCGAATTTAAAGTCTGAATTGCCACTAAAACTATCAAAAAAAAATTATGACAATTCTAGATTAATTTTCTTTTTTATTAAAAAAAAAGAAAACCCTAGACTTATCCCAAAAAAACAGTATATACCTAGTTTATCAACTATAGACTCAAAAGGCTTCATCCATACTGTTGCCTGTTGCCTGTTGCCTGTTGCCTGTTGCCTTTTGCCTTTTGCCTTGATTAGGCCAGCCCTAGCCAAACCAACACCATCACCCCTAAAAGTAGTCGTCAATAGCAACCAAGATGGTTCAGTAAAACCAGACAATAACTTAACCCTTAGGGAAGCTATTAAGCTGATCAACGGCACATTAACCCTAGACCAACTCAGTGCCACAGAAAAAGCTCAAGTAGAATCCCTAAGTTCCCCAGCACGGTCAAAAATAGAGTTTAATTTACCTGCCCAGCAAACCACTATTCGTTTGGTAGAACAGTTGCCTCCCATCGCGACTGCTGGAGTGATCGTAGACGGCACCACCCAACCTGGCTATAACCGAGATCAATCAGCTACTGCCGAGATTGAAATCCCGATTCCATTGGTGGCAATTACTCCAGCGGAAACGGTAGAGATTTTTCAAGGTTTGACAATCCTTAATGATGATGTGACAGTGAAAGGGTTGAGTATATATGGATTTAACGGTCAGCACCAAGCAACTGTCATCTCAACACCAGCAGACATATTGATTTCCGATCGACTGCCACCCCACTACGACGGTCAGTTTGCGGATGGTCAGTTTGCTGCCGACAAACCTCCCCAATCGGTGATTATAGAAAACACTTGGCTAGGTATCCCCCCGGATGAGAGTATGCCATCAACCATGTCAGCTTTTGGGGTATGGGTGTTTAGTGGCACAGGAGTTACCATCCGACGTAATCGAATTGCTAATCATGACGGTAGCGGGATTATTACCTCCGGCCAGGCGAGGGAGCTACAGATTACCGAAAATATTATCGTTGGTAACGGGATGGCTGGGATGCCAGATGCTATTCGTCTAGAGGGCACTATCGACAATACTACTGTTGACTCTAATTTAATTTGCGGCAACGACGGCAGCGGTGTGTACCTATTTAAACCTAGCGGTGCTGTCAGCATTCAGAATAATCAGATTAAGTATAATGGGCACCGTTTACGTCGGGCTGCCATATATTTGATGGGAGATGACCATCAAGTCATTGGTAACCAAATCACTAACCAAGCAGGACCAGGAGTGGTGGTTGCTGCTTATCCAGAAAGCGATCGCAATATCATCCAAGATAATCAATTTGCGGCTCTAGAAGGGCTGAGCATTGACCTAGTCACTAGAAACCATACCGGAGCAAGGCATTATCAAGTGGGTGATGGACCAAACCCTAAGCGAGACTCTCCTAACCGTAGGCGAGACACTGGTAATAATGCTGTGAATACACCTCGGTGGTTAGCGGTAGAGTTTTTTCAACGGGATGGTCAGGTGAGTTTGGATGGGTTAGCTGACCCTGGTTCTGAGGTAGATATCTATCTTGTAGACCAGGTTTCCCCAAAAACCCCAGGTTATGGTCCGTTGAGTAAGAAGATTGCTACAGCCGAAGCAGATCAAGACGGGAAGTTTGGGATTAGTCTTAGTAATGTCCAGCCTGGGGATTACCTGAGTGCGATCGCAACTCACCCAGACTACGGTACCTCGGAACCAGCTGTGACTGTGGTGGTGCGTGCTCTTGATGATCAAGGGAATAGTATCGAGACCCGGTCAGCAACAACTCTACCGAACACAGCAAAGCCCCAGTGTACCAGCCGTCCAGTCGCCAGGGTTCCGGTACAACCACAGTCCCCGCAAATACCTGAACCCTTGGTGTTGAAGGTACCTAGGGTGATTCATTTTGCCCTTGACCAATCCAGAATTAGTCCGAGAACTGCAGCAGTACTCAACCAGATTGCCAGAGTATTACAAGAGTATCCCTTCATGACCATTGATATTCAGGGACATACTGACTTCCGTGCTACTGTGGAATATAACCAAGCCTTGGGATGGCGGCGGGCCAAGGCAGCACGGGATTACCTGTTGCGTCTGGGAGTTGGGCCAGAACGGATGACTATTCGGTCCTTTGGTGAAAACCAGCTAAAGACCACAGGAACTACATCAGTAAATCATGCACGTAATCGTCGGGTTGAGTTTATTTTCCAAGATGTTAGGGGTTTGGACATTATCTTGGTAGAACAGGAGGAAGACTTACAAGTCGAGTAACATACCGATTTATATGGATAATCCCTTATCGGAATAGTTTTTGGTAATAGCCTCAAACCCCTGTCCTACAAGACTTTTAGTTGGTATCGCTCTTTGTTAGAGGAAACAACTACCTATAAATACACCAGGGGTATCTTGAGTAAAATGGTGTACACCCTCTCAACTAATTACCTGGCATACAATCAAGATATACAACCAATGGACTACGTAATTACAACCAATACCTAACGATCATATACCTTATTGGAAAAACCTTGTGTGAATATTGCTACTTCATCAGTAGACCTTGACCCGAACAACCTATTTCCCTTTGAACTCGACGAGTTCCAAAAACAGGCAATTGAGGCTCTCAATGATAGTAAATCAGTAGTTGTCTGTGCTCCGACTGGTTCTGGGAAAACCTTAATTGGGGAGTATACCATTTATCGTGCTTTGTCTCAAGGAGGACGTGTTTTCTACACCACCCCCCTCAAAGCGCTCTCCAACCAGAAACTAAGGGATTTTCGGGCAAAATTTGGCGCAGACAAAGTCGGTCTAGTTACCGGTGATTCCTCGGTCAACCGGGAAGCTTCCGTGTTAGTGATGACTACGGAAATCTTCCGTAATATGCTCTATGGGACCCCAATTGGTCAAGTGGGAGCCTCGATGCTAGGGGTTGAGGCGGTCATCCTAGACGAATGTCACTACATGAATGACCGACAACGAGGCACGGTTTGGGAAGAATCAATTATCTATTGTCCGCCAGATATCCAAATTGTTGCGCTATCCGCCACTGTTGCCAATTCTGACCAGCTGACCGACTGGCTGAATCAAGTTCATGGCTCCACTGAGCTGATTTACTCTAACTTCCGACCTGTTCCTCTAGAGTTTTACTTTGCCCATCCCAAGGGAATTGTCTCCCTGCTGAATGACGACCACACCAAGATTAACAACTCCCTCAAAACCAGGCGTCCTAAAAGCAAAGACAAACATGGACGTCCGGAAGGCCCCAGCATTAGCTCTGTGGTGAGCAAACTAAAAAAACGGGAGATGTTACCAGCTATTTACTTTATCTTTAGCCGCCGAGGCTGTGATAAGGCAGTAGATGAGATGGGTCCACTATCCCTGGTCAATGAACAAGAAGCAGCTCAACTCAAGAAACGGATTGATGAATTTATCAGTAAGAATCCAGAAGCAGCTCGTACCAAACAAATTGAACCCCTCTACCGAGGTATAGCTGCCCATCATGCTGGAATTTTACCTGCTTGGAAAGGTCTAGTGGAAGAACTATTCCAACAAGGACTAGTTAAGGTGGTCTTTGCTACAGAAACTCTAGCCGCAGGAATAAATATGCCTGCTCGTACCACGGTTATTTCCAGTCTATCTAAGCGTACTGACCGAGGACACCGGCTACTCACTGCCTCGGAATTTTTGCAGATGGCTGGACGAGCAGGAAGGCGAGGGATGGATACCAATGGCTATGTGGTGACGGTGCAAACCCCCTTTGAAGGGGCTAAGGAGGCGGCTTATCTGGCAACGGCTGGTGCTGATCCCCTAGTTAGTCAGTTTACCCCTACCTATGGTATGGTACTGAATTTGTTGCAAACTCACTCTCTTCCTCAAGCCAA